>JALNWK010000019.1 GCA_023230925.1 Limnochordia bacterium | reverse complement strand
CCAGAATCGGTGGTCCATCCGGTTCTACTTCAACGTACCCTTTTTTAGGGCAAGATCAACCACCTGACTAATTTGCTTATGAAGTTGTCAAGGTGCAAAGCGAAACTACTTCATTTCATCATGTGGTTTCCATATATTCCCAATTAGCATTTACTTTCCGAGAGATCTCTATTAGTTAAAGACTGTTTCTCCATTGATCAGCACTTGCTCGGCACGGGCCATCACGTCCAAGGGATCCCTAGACCAAATTACCAGGTCCGCATCTTTGCCTGGTTCAATGCTTCCTACCTGAGATTCTACACCCAGGATCCGGGCGGGATTGATGGTAACAGCCCTGAGAGCATCTTCCCGGTCCATACCTGATCTGACCGCCATGGCAGCAGCGACAATAAGCTGGTTGATTGGAATAACCGGATGATCTGTCATTAGTGCCACCAATACTCCCGCTTTCGTGAGTACATCGGGTGTGCATGGCTGCTTGTCCTTCAGTTCAATCTTGCTGCGGGAGGTGTGGGTTGGACCTACGATAGCCGGGTACCCTTTCTCGGCGATAATATCCGCAATTTTATGTCCTTCGGTGCAGTGATCCAATACCAAATCTATTCCGAATTCCTCGGCAATGCGCATAGCAGTCATCATATCATCTGCCCGATGGGCATGGGCCCGCAAAGGGATCTCGTGGCGTAGGACCAAGGCTAGGGCTTCCATGCCTAGATCCCTCTCCACCACTTGATCCTCCTTAGCTTTACTATGTTTCGCTACGTAATCTACCGCCTTGGCCAGCTGCATCCGGAGGATTCCAGCCACCGCCATCCGGGTACTAACATTCTTGTTCTGGAAACACCTTTTGGGGTTTTCCCCGAAGGCCACTTTCAAGCCCGCAGGATGTTTGACCACCATCTCATCAACAACCCGGCCATTGGTTTTAATGACCACAGACTGTCCCCCGATTACATTTGCACTACCCGGTCCTGTACAGACGGTGGTTACCCCACCACATACCGCATCTTTTAGGCCCTGATCCTCTGGATTGATCCCGTCAATGGCGCGCAGATAGGGAGTCAATGGGTCAGTGGCTTCGTTAATATCATCCCCGGCCCATCCAATTCCTTCTTCATATAATCCCACATGACAATGTGCATCGATCAGACCGGGTGTAATTACTTTGCCCTTGGCATCGATTATCTCTGCTCCTTCGAGGTTTGGTAGATCCGAGGAAACTGCAGAGATTTTTCCCTGTTCAATGATAATGACACCAGGGTCAAGCTCCCGGCCGACCATGGTCCAGACTTTCCCACCGACAATCGCCAACATCGGCCTCACTTCCTTTACTATGCTCTCTTGCATATTTGTGATGGATGAATCGCCCGTATTGACATCAATGATGCATTCAGGTCTGCGTGTAATATTCGTCTTTGCATAGTTGGTTTCCTCCGCAAAAGGCAAGAATAAACCTAGGGTCGGGTTTACAGTGCCGGCTGAGTAACCTATAATATGCATTGAACACTGGAAAAAGAAGGGGATCCGATGGTTTGGCATGATGTCGTGGGTTTCTTTGCAGATCGTCCACTACTAAATGAGATTGTTACTCTCCTTGGACTATTGGTTATCGGTGGAGTAGTTCATCTACTGGTTAGACGTTATGTATTGGCTTTGCTATATCGGATATTCTGCCAAACAAGGATGACGTGGGATGAGATCTGTTTTGAACAGGGTGTATTTGATAATCTCCCCTACCTGGTTCCGGCGCTGATTATTAACCAAGGGGCAGCTCTGTTACCTACCGTAGGACATGGTCTAGAGAAGATTACGAGCATATGGATCGTGGTTATCTTTGGGATGTTCCTGGGAAAGTTCCTATCTGCCTTGTTTTCACTATATGCATCCTCGCATCAATCAACGCGGCGTCCGGTAAAAGGTTATGTAGAGACGATTAAGTTGGTTATCTACCTCGGGGTGGGAGTCATTGCCATTTCTATGTTGTTGGATAAGTCTCCCATTGCATTTATAAGCGGCCTTGGGGCGGTTACTGCTGTGCTGATGCTCATTTTTCGGGATATGATTCTCTCCTTTGTGGCTAGTGTGCGGATTATTAGTAATGACCTAGTGCGTGAAGGCGATTGGATTGAGATGCCTAAGTACGAGGCAGATGGTAATGTAATTGAAGCGGGACTGCATACCATTAAGGTGCAGAACTGGGACAAGACGATTAGCAGTATTCCAACTTACAAGTTGGTGGAGGACCCTTTCAGAAATTGGCGCGGGATGGCTGAATCGGGGGGGCGGCGGATTAAACGAGCGATTCTGATCGATCAATCTAGTATTTGCTTTTGTGATGAGGAGATGCTAGCCCGCTATGAACGGATCCAGTTGATTCAAGATTACATCAGGGAGAGAAAACGGGAGATTGTCGCATTCAACCAAAAGCATCACGTTGATTCCTCCCATATTGTCAATGGCCGACGGATGACCAATGTGGGGACCTTTCGTGCCTATGTGACCGCGTATTTACGTAACCATCCGCGGATCCGGCAGGACATGACTTTTCTGGTGCGCCAGTTACAGCCAACGCCTGAGGGTCTACCTTTGGAGATTTATGTTTTTGTGAACGATGTTGTTTGGGCTCATTACGAAACGGTGCAGGCGGATATCTTTGATCATATCCTTGCGGCGGCGCCCCACTTCGATTTGCGGATCTTTCAGAACCCCACCGGTTTTGACCTGCATCCTTTGGTATTAGGCAAATACAATGGAGAATCTGATGGTAACTAAGTCCGCTGGGATTTGACAAAGCCGGGTGAAACACAATCTTTTACCTTTGAGACTGCGCGGTGGTAGGTATTCATTTCCAGGATCTAGATCCGCGAGTATATACTCAATTTGATCGCCCCATGCTCCTTTGTACCCTGTGTCCAACCATTTAATATAGCTGATCTATGTCTTTGCTGTCGGCTAATGCTTTAGTTTGCTTAGGGGCGAAAAGCAGAGGGCAGTTTCAAAACTTGACAGGTCTAGCCTTTTTCCGTAGTATATTCGATAGCGTTGTTAACGCATAGGTTAGTAGTTCGTAAGCGAACTAGTAAAGGAAGGGGGCGTTCTATGGCCGATGTGATGTCAGAGCAGATTACGGCTGTCAAAGCATTACTCCATGATGTGTTTCATGGTATGCGCTATCAAATTGGGTTCTTGTTCGGACAGCACACCGGGATTACACCGTCCCAGCTTGCAGTACTTCAGGTGATTGCCGGGCATACTAAGGAGCCGCCTACCTTTACGGCGGTGGTTCGAGAGCTGAACTTAGCACCTAGTACGGTGTCGGGAATCGTGAAGCGACTGGAACGGGACGGTTTGGTTAAAAGGCTTCAGGAACCTGCGGATCTGCGCGTTAGTCGCTTGCAGTTAACAGGGAGAGCAGCTCAGCTTCTTGGGACTTTATGCAAGGTTTACGACTACTGCATTGATCAGAACTTCAAGGTATTTACTCAAGATGAGCTGGAGAGTTTTGTTGAGCTGCTTGCCAAGCTCAAAATGGCCATAGAATTAGCAGATTTAGCAAATCTAGATGATATTGTTGCCAGGAAGGGATCTCGAATTGAAGAACTCGAAAACTGTTGATTTCACTGAGGGAAGTATCTTAAGGCATTTAATCGGTTTTTCGCTGCCTATGTTCTTGGGAAACTTACTACAGGCTCTGTATAATACGGTAGATAGTATCTGGGTCGGACGATTTCTTGGGCATGAGGCCCTTGCGGCGGTTTCCGTAGGCTTTCCGGTCATTTTTTCGCTAATTGCTCTGATCAGTGGAATTACCATGGCTACTACGATCATGGTTTCCCAGTATTTCGGTGCCCAAGAGGAAGACAGAGTCACCAAGACGATCAACAATTCAGTCCTGTTACTTACTGTATGTGGTGCCATCGTGTCCGTGGTTGGTGTTGTTTTTAGGCGCCCCCTACTCCAGATGATCAATACACCCGAGGATATCATTGATCTTGCTGATGCTTACCTCGGGGTGTTTATGACCGGGCTTGTTGCTATGTTCTTGTACAATGTGGCCAGCTCAGTTCTAAGAGGTTTGGGGGATTCCCGAACCCCCTTGCGTTTTCTGGCGTATACCACTGTGCTGAACATTGTTTTGGATCCGGTTTTCATTTTCGGGTTAGGGCCAATTCCCCCCATGGGAGTGAAGGGTGCCGCCTTAGCAACGGTGCTATCCCAGGTGGTATCGGCGGTGTTGGCACTGCGCTATCTTTATGTGTCATCGGGTCTTGTTCACTACAAACCGGGGACCTTTAGACCTGATTGGGAGCTGACGGGTTTAACGTTCAGAATTGGACTTCCCGCAGGTATTCAGCAGGCTCTAGTTTCCTTAGGCGCATTAGTTGTTAGTGCACTCGTAAACAGCTTTGGCGCCACGGTGGTTGCAGGATTTGGCGCGGCGGCGCGAATAGATCATTTTGCATTTATGCCGGCGATGAGTATTGGCATTGCTGTGTCTGCTTTGGTTGGACAGAATATGGGGGCGGGGAAAACCGAGCGGGTCTATGAGACGGTGCGGTGGAGTTCATTGCTGGGAATAGCAATTACTCTCATCTTCTCACTCATCTCCTATTTCAAGCCGGAATTCTTTCTTGTATGGTTTACCAAAGAACCGGATGTAATTCGTGAGGGCGCGTTATACCTTAAATACATGAGTTTCTCCTATATCCCGATGTCATTAATGCTGACCTTAGGTGGTGTCTTGCGTGGCGCCGGGGATACGACATCAACAATGGTGATTACCCTGATATCCCTGTGGGTAGTGCGTGTTCCTCTTGCTAAGTATCTCTCAACTTTACCCCAGCTGGGTGTGGCAGGAGTCTGGCTCGGGATTGTACTAAGTTCACTGAGCGGCTTTCTCCTCCACTATGCTTTTTATAAAGCAGGCCGTTGGCAGGAAAAGGCTGTTGCTTCAAGGGAGGTTCAACCTAGCAAAGGTTAAGACGGGTTCTAACATGGGCGACGGGTGGGAGCTAATGCTACTATCCTGTGGTTATGTGCGATGCAAGTAAACCTGTTTTGGTAGGTATGCCCTTGATTAAACAGCCATTGCTACCCTGCTTCGGCCAGATTGGCCTTGCAGGGTAGCGGTTAAGTATTCTACGCCCCTTCTAAGCAGGTTGTTGGAGCCGCCAGATAACCGACGGATCACGGTCTCCAATACACAAACTCGAAGAAGGCTACGTGAAGTATTCCACCACACCTTGGGGGAATCTGTTGTTGATCTCTGCCCTCAAAAATTGCTCCAGCTCCTCGGCCTTAGAAGGTTCATAGACGTACTTGCCGAATCCTTTGTGAACCCGCCCCTCTTGACTTAGATCTAAGGATGAATGGGGAAACCGTTCTTTAATAAGCCGTGCAGAGCGGGCTGTGAATCTATGCATGATCAGTTCGAAGGTGAGCTGCTCCCTACTTACTTCTCTTAAGGTATCTTTAACGTTATCGAGCAGTACACTGTACTCTTCCTGCCAGTGGGGATAGATCAGTAAGGGCGCGATAATAAATCCGATGGGATATCCTGCTTGACAAAGAAGTTTTGCTCCCTCCAAGCGTTGATCAAGGGAGGCAGTATGTTCCTCGTAATTGTCGATGATCCGGTCTGTATTAATGCTGAATCGAAATCTCGTGTTGCCTTGGTGGTTAATATCCAGAAACGACGATATGTTTGCAAATTTTGTAACAACACGGAGCCGACCCCATCGTTGTTCTCCGAAAAACTCAATTGTCTTCCGTAAAGAACCGCTGAGGTGTTCAAGGGCCACTGGATCCGATGAACTGCTGGCTTCGAAGGTAGTTGTTTGGGGTTGTCTGCTCACAATCTTCTTTCGTGCGGATTGTAGGATTTCATCGATGTTAACATAGATCCGCATGTATACTCGCTCGCCGAGGCTTGCGGCTAGATAGCAGTAATGACAACGACCGGGACAACTAGTGTTTTCTATGAGGCGATAATCTGCCGATGGACGACAAGGCTGTAAAGTGAGGTCTTTCTTGACGCCCACTACTAATGTTTCCTTGGCCCGATGAAACCTTTCGGCATAGGTTGCACCTTCAATGTTTAGTCGATTGTGGGATGGGGTCATCTGAAGGGGGATGCCCCTAAGCGAGAACATCTCCTGCAAGCGACGGCCTAAAGGATAGTCTAGTGCCGCCTCTTCAAAGAATACCTGTGTGGGCATAAAAAGTCGCGTATCTAGTTGTGGGAGTGTGACGGTCTTGATTATCTCCACGCTCCTTCCCTCTGGTCATATGTTGCCCGGAATGTCACTGGCCTAGTAACGTGATTATCCCCACAAAAGGATTAAATGTGGCCAATTCAGGGGGATCTAGGATGGTAGGTCTACAAAAAAGAAGAGGGAGTACTTCGTGGAGGTATGCGTACCCCAGAGGTAGGCAGTTCACGAGTGGTTAATGCTCTGGAAGCTGTGCTCGGGGTGCGTGTTCATTGAAGGCAGAGGAGGTTACCCTCCCCTGCCTTTTGAGTCGGTTATTTAACGAACTCCAATTCCCCGACTTTCCAGAACTGCCACTTGAGCCCACCGGGGTAATCAAATCCACCCCACATAATTTCAGACATGGTGAGAATACCAAAGTCATCTACATCACCGTCGGTTACGAAAACGTCAAAACCAATAACGGCCCCTTCTTTAAGGAGTAACTCCGGTAGTTCGGTGAGGGCGATTCTCACCTCACAGCGATATCCGTCGGCAGTTCTTACACCATGAATCTCTTTTTCTTTTATGTTGGCGAACTTGGCATTGTTCATGATCACAACCGTACCTTGTTCCTCATCACCACCAAAGGGTTGGAAATAGACCCAGTAATCATCATCCTCCCATTCTCCACTTCCGGGGCTATCAGTGGCGTAGCTTGCGCTGGTGGTGTTGTTTAAGGCGTCAAAGGCGAAGTTGACCCGGTCTATGGACCAGTAATCATCGAGGTCAAATGTGCCTAGTACTGAATCGTCCTTCACGTCCACTGCCAAATAGAGGTTGTCATTGTCCCATCCAACGTAAAGATTTAAGGTGAGATCCTCTGCTGAGAGAAGGTCTCCTTTCATCACGTTTGATCCAGGGCCAATCACAAGCGATGGGTTTGCTAGGTTCCATTCCGATAGTTCACCATCAATTACTGGGGGCTTAGCGAAGAAATAGGCTTTAGCTCTGTTGGGGTTTTTCTCAGCCATAGCAGGAGCTAATGACAACATCAACAAGATAATCAAGGATAGCGGTAGGATACTCTTTCTCATTGTTTTCTCCTTTCATGTTTGTACCTTGTTTGGTTGGCTATCCGCTGTGAGAACGTGCTATCAATTTGCGCTGGGGAACTACTATATCAGTCGCTTCCCCTAAGACCAATGTGCTTTGCCCGTCAGAAAGGCGACCAGGGATTTTCCCTGATGATCAGGTCAATTTGCTCAGCGGCAATTTCCAGGGTAGGACCTATGGCCTTGCCTTCGTAGGCGATAGCTTGAAAGGCTTTGCTCAATTCACTGTTGATGTCCCCGGAGTTTGGATAGTCAATTACCTGCACGCGCATGAAGGGTACTTCCAGTAGGAATCCCTCTTCGATGGGGTCTAAAAGGGCGAATTCCTGGGCAACACTAATATTAGCGGATACGGCCAAACCGCTTTCAGCGCGGGCTTCCTGGGCAAAGGGCCCACAAAGGAACTTAATTGCTTCCCAAGCTGCTTCGGGATCCTTAGTGTTCTTGGTCATGGCAAATCCGGATTCGGCCATTAAGTTAGCCCGAGCTTCTTTAACGGGATATCCCACTACCCGGATCTCCTCTGGTTTGAAAGCCCTCAGCTTACGAAGACTTTGCAGCCACCAGTGGCCTGAACCCCAAAGAGCACAGCGACCACTGACTAATGGTTCGATGCCCAATATGCCTATGTCCCGCCAGGGGATGGCGACATTGTAATCGTCTTTTAGGGCAATCAATTGGGTAAAGGCTTCAGTGGTTTCCTGCGAGTTTAGATACCCATCAGCCTTGCGCTGTCCATCCTCCCAAGCCAGTACTTCTCCACCTAGACACCAGATCCAGTTAATCCAACGGTAAGTAGAGTCATCAAAGAATACTGCATACTTTTCTCTGCGGGGTTCGTCGCTGGTGAGTTTCGGGGCTTTGTCCATAAACTCATCCCAGGTCCAACCCGGTTCTGGTTCTGTGACTCCGGCAAGATCAAAAGCACGTCGATTGTAGTATAATACCTGGGGTGTAAAGTCCTTCGGTATGGCATAGAGTCTGTCCCCGATGCGTCCTGCATCGACGACGATTGGGAAGTATTGGTCCAGGAAATCACCGGGTTCTTTGGCGATGTACGGGTTAAGATCGTATAGGATCCCCGTATCCACCCAAAAGGGAACGGAAATGGAGTCCAACAGCATGATGTCCGGGCCTACACCGCCGGCGGTTTCCACAAGAATTTTATCGTTGTACCCAGCATACGACTCAACAATGAGCTCTATATCAGGATATAGTCGATTGAATTCCTCGGCAATAATCTCCTCTACTTCTAACTCTGAGGGACCTCCCCAGATCACAGCCTTAATCTTCACCTTCTCTGCGAAAGACACATTGCCAACACCAATAAGCATCAAACAAACCAGAGCAATGATCACAACTAATCTTCGTTCCTTCATTTGGACTGCCTCCTAACACAATATAGTTAATCGCGCGTACAACTGCCGAGCCTTAACACGGTAAACGGACTCCAGTGCTACGAAAGTACTGTTCTGTCGAGCCTGGGTTCCAAACCAGAACCCTGTTCAACTTATACAGGTACATTGTGTGATTGACGATGTCTTTGTGCTTTGTGTTTTCCTCTGTGTCGCGGTCTGTTTCAATGCCGACCGATGTTGTTGCACCAACACACTGGGATCATTGCTTAACTTCGACGGTGATCTCCTCTGCTAGCACACATGATGTGCCCTTCCTTTGTGAATGAATCTTGATCGTGAATGTACCTGCCTCCCTTGGCGTCCATGTGGCGACGTACCGTACATCGGTCTCCTTGTTGAAGATTAGTTCTCCCTCGGGTGTCTCGGCCCAAACCAGAAAATCCCCCTCGACAAGTCTATCCCTGGTGATTACCAAGACTGGAATTTCCGTGGGGGTGTCCTTTTCGGTATGAATAGAGCGTGTCCGCAAAATCCATGATACTTCAGTATCAACCACGAGTGGACGCTGATCGTATCCTTGTAGGCTCTCTGCCACGAGCATAATCTCCACGGTTTTTTGTTCCGCCACAGCATCAGTGGGAACTAGGACTACAAATTCGGTTGGGCTAATCTGTTCAACTTCTAGTTGATCACGGCCTAGGAGAGCAAATAGCTGGGGTTGTTCAACCGCAATATCTGTTGCATCACCATCGAAGCCTAATGGTAGATGCTCTGCGACTACTTGGACAGGAATGCGGCATACAGATTCCAGATCCACATGCCATTCCCAGCGCACCGGCGCGACGATCATAGTCCTTTTCTGTCGATGGACATTGACCACTGAAGAAAGAGATTGTGCATCGGCCAGCTGTGCGGTAACCTGAAGCTCGCCTTGTTTTCCTGGTGGCAACCAGCCGCCATATAGGCCGTTCTCGTATAAGACTATGGCTCCGTCGGTATGAGCATAGCTTTGGTACTCGAGGGTCTGCTCTCCTTCGATGCTCACCGCGGCTGATTTAATTGGTTTTTGCGCCCGATCCCGGAGGATCATGGGTACATAGACAAAGTCACCCTCTGGGACCCACATATTTTGGTACAGGGGTTCTAGATACACATCCTTTGTTAACCGATCTACTTTGCGTTGCTCCTTGCGGTAACCCCACTCCAACATGCGCCACTCAGCTGGGGTCATACGGTTTACCATTCGTCGATAGAACACCATTTGATCTTGCCAGGGGAATGAGTACTCCCTACGGGATTCTCTTTCTGCAAAGATCAGCATTTCCTCATCGGTATGCCGGGGCAAGAAGGCACCGGGCATTTCGCTCAACAGTAGTGGCATAAGTCCGGCCATGTGGTCTGCATGCCAAAACCGCTCGATGCCGGACTGATGGAAAAGCCCATCCATGTTATGAAGGGTCTCATGGATCCCCACCCTGCTAATTGCTGCATGGGGCCCATCAAACACTCCCTGGGAGTTATATGCACCCCCGCCGATAACCCCTAGACCGGGACCCTCCGCAGCACCGCCATAGGCCTTTCCGGCCCCGAATACATTGCGGCCCTCCCAGGCCCAAAACGCGATCACGATTGGATACTTTTTAAGATCAATCCCGCTTTGGCGTAGGAAAGGAGCTGCATTCGCAGCAAGAAGATGATAGGCATTGCTGGAGGGAGAGTTAAACTCGGATAAGGCAAGACGGCGATCGATTTGCAGATAATCTAACTCCAATTCTAAGTGAGGACCAGCCTCTTGCACAAAGAATTCCTTGATTGCGGCTACCTCTTTATGAAATTCTTGAATGTCTGTAGCATTAGCTATCTTCACATCACTTTGCGTGAACAACACAGCTAATGTAGGGATGACGACGATATCATCTAGGGACACCTCTTCTGGCGAAGCGGCCTGAATGGGTAAGGCTGACCCCAGTGTGATGATTACTACACCCAAGATGAGCCTATACAATTCGGAATGTCGTAGAGAACGAATAGACTTGTACAACAGCGATCCCTTCCTTCTAAAGAGCTTAAATGGTCGGTCTTACGCCGGTCATTATGTGCGTTAACGTTGTGCATCGTGCAGATTAGTTCCCATTGTGTCGATGCAAACTCAGTAAAGCAAAGGAAGTTGTTGGCGACAATATTCATCTATGTGGAAGCGAATAGCGAACGATGTATATGATCATAGTTCGACATTGGTGCATACTTTCCTTCAGTAAACCATCAAAAGAGCTACCTTTACACCAATAGATCGACAATGTCAGCAATTTCCGTAATACAGATCATTGGCGCGATAGTCACCGCCGTGCCGAGGCGTAGTTCCGGATGCGAGGGTAGGAAAGCTGTTGGATGCCTTCTAGGAACAGACACGAAGCTTTTAGCAAAACTAAGTGTTTGTAAAATCAGTTGACCAAAGGGTAACCTGTCTGAAACGATTCGCCTAAAGCCAGTTCCAGAGTGTAGACGTGGTGTTTGGTATCTCCATACCGTAGTGAAAGATAATACCCAACAGTTCAACGCCGCTGGTTACAGACTCATCTAAGAGTGAAAGGTCTGCCTTAAATTGGTAACCATCATTGGCGTGAATTGACTCCTAGCCCTGCTCTGACGACTCGGTGTTTGTAGCGTATTCTTGTTAGAGGTCACTTAGCACATCAACTCGGTGGTGAACGGCTCAGAGCCGGAAATCGTCTGTTCTTGTGTGCTAAGCCTAGTGACACAGGATTGGTTGTTTATGTGTGGGTAATGTATTGCATCAGGGCCACGATCGGCCCTGATGCAATAAAAGCAATGTTATTCCATGACAAATTCTAGCTCCCCTACTTTCCAGTACTGCCACTTGATGGAAGTCCCGGGATACTCGAATCTGCCCCACATGATCTCAGAAATGACCAATTCACCCCACTCATTCACATCACCATCGGTAATAAAGACGTCAAAGCCAATGACAACACCATCGTCTACCCATAGTTCAGGCAGCGCAATGATGGGGATTACCAACTCACAAATGTAGCCATCATCGGTTCGTAGGGCGGCTATTTCCGCACCAGCCACCGCGCCCCAAAAACTATTATGCATGATGGTGACTATGCCCTCTTCCTCATCACCACCAAAGGGGTGGAAGTAGACCCAGTAGTCATCATCTTTCCATTTGCCACTACCCGGATTGTCGGTATCATAGGTCTCTGCGGTGGTATCGTTAAGGACATCAAAAGCGAAGTTGATCCGGTCTTGGGCCCAATAGTCGCTCAGGTCAAAGGTGCCAAGTACAGAGTCGTCTTTGACATCAACTGCAACATAGAGGTTCTCGTAATCCCAACCGAGATACAACTTTACGGTCAGATCCTCGGCAGATTCAAGGTCTCCGCGCATAATATTCGAGCCTGGACCAATCACAATCGATGGCTTAGCTAGGTCCCACTCTGATAGGTCAGCATCAATGGTGGGGGCTTTATCAAAGAAATATGCCTTAGCCTTGTTGGGATTTTTCTCAGCCATGACAGGGACTACGGAAAGCACTAGTACCACGATAACACCAACAAATAGAAGAACTCTCTTACTCATGTTATTTGCTCCTTTCCGGATGAACTGAATTAGCACGTATAGATTATGCGGACTACGTTTGTATCTTCTACGTCTCACCTCCAGGGGCGTCGGTTGATTGAGATAAAGGTTATATCAGTAATAGTGTATGTCCTTAACAACCTATTCATGTTCTTGTCAAGCTCAGTCACTACTCTTCGTATGGGGACCATGGATTATTCTTGATGACCATATCAACTTGTTCTGCGGCGATCTCCAGGGCTGGGCCAAGGGCCTTTCCATCGTAGGCGGCGGATCTAATTGCAGTATCAATAATGCTGGATATTTGATCGTAGCTTGGATGCTCAATCACATGAACCTTCATAAACGGTACGTCTAGGAGGAATCCCTCCTCAATTGGGTCCGCATAGGCGAATTCCTGGGCTATAGCGATATTTGCCGATATGGCCAGGCCACTTTCAGCCCTTGCGGACTGGGCAAAGGGTCCGGTAAGCCACTTGACTACTTCCCAGGCTTCATCAGGATGCTTGGTATTGACAGTCATGGCAAAGCCTGATTCAGCCATCAAGTTGGCCTGTTGTACCCGCACAGGATAGTTCACTACTCGGATCTCCTCGGGTTTGAAGGCCCTCAGCTTGCGCAGGTTTACTAACCACCAATGTCCAGAACCCCACAGGGCGCAACGACCAGTAAGGAGTGGTTCAACACCTAATATGCCTACATCACGACTGCTAATAGCCACACGATAGTCATTTTTGAGGGCAATAAACTCGCCAATTGCTTCAGTGGTGGCCTTTGAGTCTAGGTATCCATCGGCCATCAGCTGACCATTTTCCCAACCGAGTACTTCGCCCCCTAGACACCACACCCAGTTGATCCAACGGAAGATCCAATCGGAAAAGTAAGCGGCATATCGTTCGCGGCGGGGCTCATCGCTGGTAAGCTTGGGAGCTTTTTCTAGGAATTCCTCCCACGTCCAACCAAATTCGGGTTCGGTGATCCCGGCTAGATCAAAGGCACGACGATTGTAGTAAAGCACCTGGGGTGTGAAATCCTTCGGTATGGCATATAGTCTATCCCCGACTCGACCAGCATCGATCACGTTTGGGAAAAACTGATCAAGAAAATCTGGCTCATCCCGCTCCAAATATGGTTTGAGGTCGATCAATAGATCCTTATCAACCCAAAAGGGAACGGCTATTGAGTCTAGTAGCATGACATCGGGACCTACCGCGCCCGCGGTTTCTACCAGGATCTTATCGTTGTAGCTGGCGCCATAGGACTCAACAACTAGTTCAATGTGCGGATTCAGTCGGTTATACTCCTCGGCAATCTGCTGCTCAACCTCTAACTCGTTCTGCCCTCCCCAAATGACAGCCTTAATCGTGACCTTCTCGCTAAGAACAGATCCAGTAAGCGATGTGATGATTAGGCAAAGCAATGCTAGGGTTCCCGCTAACTTCCGAGTCTTCATTATCCCTACCTCCGTTTGCGGATAGTTGCTGCTCTCCTCTATTGGCAAGCCTATTCGCTTCAAGCACCCAGTATTCTATCCGAAGGAATTTCGACTGTGGAAACCATATGAAGACACGACTAATCAAATGCTATGGATATAGGTTCTGGCTGTGTGCCCTAAATTTGGTTCTAGTTTTGCAGTAATAGACGATTCAATAGTCTCTAATTCCATTATTCGACGAAAGGTCCATTATTTCCTGCAATAGTTCATGGATGATCTGGGGTTTTGACATAAGCCCGGCGAAAAAAAGAGAAACCATGTGCTAGTTTGGTAAATCAAGCCCATAGCGAGCGAATATTTGTTCCGGTGTACCAAGTTCTTCAGACAAAATTCGTAACGTATAGCCGGCTAAGACAGCAAATCAGCTATGAAGTTAGCCACCATTTGAGCACTAAAAGGTTTGGGAGGTTCCTTGTCCTCTCCTCTTTTCTCATGGGAACGACGACATAAGCCCTCATCTATCCAGCGAGCATTAAACCCCATTACTTTCATCATTGCCGGATCAGTGAACAGCAAGGTTGGCATAGCATACATATGCACGATCCCCAACAATGTTTTAACCATATATGTAAGTATTATCAAGGCTGATGGCACTATGAATCGTTGTCTGCGGACTTCTTTTGTCCTAGCTTAGAATCAGGTCCCGTAGATCGAGCCATACCAACACTACCCTTCGCGAAGGAATGTAATTATCTGATAACCTCGCGAAACATTTCCATTCTCCTGCTTACCGACGAAAAGAGTTTTCCGGATAATAAAACGGCATCCGAACCGAGAAAGCTTATGTCAAAACCCCAGCATGAATGATCATGGTTTATTTTGGTTCCGGAAAGCTGGCAAGAATAGTACGTAGACCGCCGCAAAACTAGGCAAGGACGAGATGAGGTAACGCGCGGTGGCCGTACACACTACCTAGTTAATCCTCTGCTAGAAGCGTGATCTGCAGCAGAGATCCAAAGGGGGCTGCAGAAACTGCAGCCCCCTTTGAACCAATGTTAAGGACGAGGTTCTACTCTACAACGAATTCCAATGCTCCGACCTTCCAATACTGCCACCTAATGCCGCCGCCTTCAGGATAGTCAAAGCCTCCCCACATGATCTCAGACATGACCAACTCGCCCCAGTCATTGACATCTCCATCGGTAACAAAGACGTCAAAGCCAATCACGGTACCTTCTTCGATCCATAGTTCAGGTAGCTGAACTATGGGTAACTTCACTTCCGTACGGTAGCCGTCGTCGGTTCTAACCGCGGCAATTTCTGCATCGGCTACTGCGGTCCAATGGGTGTTACACATGATGGTAACTAGGCCTTCTTCTTCGTCACCACCGAAGGGGTGGAAATAAACCCAGTAATCATCGTCTTGCCATTCATCACTGCCAGGGTTATCCTTACCGTATGCTTCAAGGGTGCTGTCATTTAGGGCATCGAAGCACAGGTTTACGCGATCCTGGGCCCAATAGTCACTAAGATCAAATGTGCCTAGTACGGAATCATCCAAAGCATCAACGGCTATATACAAATACTCATAGTCCCATCCCACATATAGTTTGAGCGTAAGGTCTGCGGCTGATTCTAGGTCCCCTTTCATCACATTGGACCCGGGTTCAATAACAACCGCTGGCTTGGCCAAGTTCCACTCGGACAGATCCCCATCGATAGTGGGCGCCTGCTCAAAGAAATATCCGATGGCTTTGTTCGGATTCTTCTCAGCCATAGCTGGGACTACAGAAAGTACTAAGAGTAAAATGCAAGATGCAAATAGACAGATTCTATTTCTCATTTTGAATTGCCCCTTTCAGGTGAATTATAGTAACAATGCTATGTGGTAGTTCCAGGTCCTCCTTTCGCTCCCCTATTGGAGTTGGTGATGGAGGCTAATAAAGCTGAATGTTAGTCTCCCTGTTCTGTGTTTCCACACAGATCTATTTACTATTGAAATGGCGACCAGGGATTTTCCTTGAGTACCATTTCAACTTGCTCGGTGGCAATCTCCAACGTCGGCCCAAGGGCCTTTCCGTCATAAATGGCGGATCGCACTGCCGTATCAATGATATCCGAGATGCGGTCCGAGTCGGGATGTTCAATTACGTGTACTTTCATGAAGGGTACTTCCAGTAGGAAGCCTTCTTCTATGGGGTCGGCGTAGGCAAACTCTTGGGCGACCGCGATGTTTGCAGATACCGCAAGGCCGCTCTCTGCCCTTTTCTCCTGGGCGAAAGGTCCGGTGAGAAACTTAATTGCTTCCCATGCTTCCTCGGGATTTTTTGTGTTAACAGTCATGGCAAAACCTGATTCGGCCATTAGGTTTGCCCGTTCATCCCGTACAGGATAGCCCACCACTCGAATCTCTTCAGGTTTGAAGGCCCGGAGCCGGCGAAGGCTTTGCAACCACCAATGTCCAGAACCCCACAGGGCGCATCGGCCGCTAAGGAGTGGTTCCACACCTAATACGCCGATATCACGCCAGGCAATGGCCACGCCGCGATCGTTTCTAAGTCCGATATATTCTGCAAATGCTTCGATCGTTTCCATGGAGTTGAGGTAGCCATCAGCTTTTAGCTGGCCGTCCTCCCATGCGAGGACTTCGCCACCTAAGGACCAGATCCAGTTAACCCAGCGATAGATCCAGTCATCGAAATACACGGCGCGCCGTTCTCTGCGAGGTTCGTCACTGGTAAGTTTGGGTGCTTTCTCCATAAACTCATCCCATGTCCAGCCCGGTTGGGGTTCGGTGATTCCCGAAAGATCAAACGCCCGTCTGTTGTAATACAGTACCTGGGGAGTAAAGTCTTTAGGGAGAGCATAGAACTTATCCCCGATGCGACCAGCATCAACTACGTTTGGGAAGAACTGCTCGAGGAAATCGCTGTCCTCTTCTGCTAGATAGGGTGTTAGGTCGATTAATACACCTTTTTCCATCCAGAAGGGAACGGAAATGGAGTCTAGCAGCATGATGTCCGGGCCTACTCCACCTGCAGTCTCGACAAGAATCTTATCGTCGTATCCAGCATAGGACTCAACAGTTAGCTCGATGTCCGGATACAACTGATTGAACTCCTCAACAATCTCCTGTTCGACTTCCAGTTCGTTTTCTCCACCCCAAATGACAGCCTTGATCTGTACTTTCTCCGCAAAGGCTGATCCGGTAACTAAACCGAGCATTAAGCATACCAGATAAAGCGTAAGTGCGGATTTTCGATAGTTCATTTGCGTGACCTCCATTTGCTGAACATACTTTCCTGATTCCAAACCATTCGTTCTTTTAACTAATCTGACCGAATCCCCCCTCGTATTAGCAAAGGTACTGGTCCCTCCTAAGGGTACAGCCCATTAGGTTGTACCAATTATATTTACATTCACTAGTCGCTGTTTATACCAATAACTGACTACTGAACCTCGGTGGTTAACTCCTCTAAGGATACGTAGGCAGTACCTTCCTTTTGAGAATAGACTTTCATCATGCAGGTCCCTGTCTTTGTTGGTATCCAAGTTGCGATATAGCGGCCGGGGGATTGCTGCTCAAAGGAAATCCTGCCCTCGGATGTTTCTGCCCACACCTCAAAATCATCGGTAGCCAGTTTACCCTGGGAGAGAAGCATGACTTGGATTTGGGCTGGTGTGCCCACTTTTGCCTTTAGAGGACGAATTCTCATCGTCCACGACACCTTAGCCTCCAATAAGAGGGGACGCTGATCATAACCATGCATACTTTCGACTTCTAGCATGATTTCCATGGAAGTTGGTTCCACAATCGCACTACTTGGGATCACTACGAGAAAGTCATTGGAGCTGAGACTTTCTACCTGCAATGGTTCATAATCCAAAGTAGCATTCAGTTGGGCTTGGTCGTCTATGCCGCTGGCTTTTAACTCGTTCGTGGCCAAGGGAAGGTGCTCAGCGGTTACCGACACGGGGATTTTACAAATAGGTTCCTGATCTAGGATCCACTCCACACGGATTGGTGCATCGATTACCGCCCGTTTCTGTCGGTTAATGGTCAGTTCGGAACGGAGGTTTTGTCCCTTTGTCAGTTGGGCGTCAATGGTGAGAGTACCTTGAACCCCTGGTTGTACCCAGCCAGCATAAATACCGTTCTCATAGAGAACCAAGGAACCATCGGTATGGGTATACCGTTGGTATGCCAGTGTGTGATCATCTAAGCTAACGGAGGCAGAAGTGACTGGGTTTCCCAGGTGATCCCGCAATACCACTGGCACGTAGACTAGGTCCCCCTCTGGGACCCACATGTTTCTATACAAGGGCTCTAGATATACATCATCTGTCACCCGGTTAAGGTCATTGATTGTCTTGCGGTAACCCCATTGGAGTGCTCTCCATTCATCAAAGGTCATCCGTTCTACCATACGCCGGTAAAACACCATTTGATCTTGCCATGCGAAGGAGTACTGTCTGAGCTTCTCCTTTTCCGCTAGAGCCATCATTTCCTCGTCGGTATGTCGGGGTAAAAATGCCCCTGGCCTTTCGCTTAGAAGCTCGGACATGAGTCCCGCCATGTGATCAGCGTGCCAAAACCGTTCCATGCCTGAGTTTCCAAAAAGTCCATCAAAGTTGTGCAGTGTCTCATGGATGCCCACTCTACTGATGACTTCGTAACTACCGTCAAAGACTCCCTGGGAGTTGTATGCGCCCCGGACATAGGATCCTAGGAAGGGGCCCTCGGCGGCTCCTCCGTATGCTTTTGCGGCACCGAACTCATTTTGGGCGCTCCACGCCCAGAAAGCGATAATTAAGGGGTACTTGGACAGGTCAATCCCGCTTTGTCGCAAAAAGGGAGTGGCGCTATTGGCAAATAAGTGGTAACGATTGTCCCCGGGGGAGCCAAATTCTGAAAGAGCCAGGCGGCGGTCAATTTGCAGATAGTCAAGTTCTAGTTCTAGGTGCTCACCGGCTTCTTGAATAAAGAACTCCTTGATAGCAGCCACCTGTCCGTGGAAGGCTTGGATGTCTTTTTCGTTAGCTGTTTTTACATCACTCTGGGTGAAAAGGACAATGAGTGTGGGGATTACCACCACTTCATGGTCTTCTTTAGAGGCTACGCTCGTTGGTATGGAAGCGCAAGCTGCAGGTATGCATACTGCGGTAGCGATCAGAGTAACCATAAGGTAAAGAATAAACAGGCACCGCTTTGGGATAAGTACGGTATTGCGCAAGAATGATCATCTCCTTCTTTAGATGATTCATGTGCAGGTACACCCTTCTAACCTCCTGTAGTGATGTATGGGCGTACGTGCAAGGTTCCAAACCAGTTTGTTCTTGCTATATCCCTCCCCGCTGATAGGTCTACCTTACAATTAGAGGGTACGATCAATGGTCTACATTGTTGAAATTCGACATTGGTTCAAAATTTCCTTTAGTAAACCAAGGGAAATTTAACCTTTGTGTTTAAATGAGGGGTGATGAAGGGCCTTTACGGACGGATATTGTTTTGACAAACGCTCTAAAGTACGGTCTGTTATAGGTTTGGTCGAAGAGAACAAGGTGCAGATTTTTCCATACCAAAGTATTCTATCATCCATCGTTCCGACGAAACTATTGTGTTATTTTTTCTTCTAACCTATAATAACATTGCAGATAGAGGTCGGAATGGTCTACATAGCATCCTTTTTGGAGGAGAGTATATGATTAGATATGAACTGCTACTGTTTATGCTGTCTTTAGTTGTACTTTGCTTTCCCGCCGCCATTTGTGTTGCTCAACCACAACGGATTATTGTTCAGGCCGAGAAGCCCTCATTGCAGGTGGGCTCCCGAGGAAGGGATTTCAAGTCTGCGGCCTTAACAGGGGAGGTTTTGGGTCAGGAGTTTGGTGGTGAGATTGGTCATTTTACCGAATACACCTTTGTTGCTAAGCAAGACTATTCATCTCCCCTCCTTGGAGTCAGATACGCCCGGGCCTTTGCCGATGGGGGATTTTTCCAAGCAACCTTAGATGGGCAAGATGTAGGTCTTATACCCTACACCTACACTGGGGGCTGGGGCGAAGCACCCTCCCATTTTGACACATCGTACATAGCTTTGCCACCTCTAGCGGCTGGGGAGCATAGGATCCGCCTAACCGTAACCGATGCCGTACCAGACCAAACCGTGGTCCCCGGGGTGGATGTCTCTCCCTCCCCTATTCTGGATTTGGTGGGTAACCGCTCTGACAAAAACAGTGTGGGCAACGGAAAGAATGTGGCCTTGTTTACTGGTAAATCTTCCAAGGTCTTCTATGCCACTTACGAAATGGGAGAAATCTTTAGCGCCGCTAACGGTGGAACAATCAGCTGGTGGCCAGATCATGTACTGGTCAGTCCGGAAGTGGTGGGTGTGCATTCTAGCGCGCGGCCTAACGTAAACATTGACGTGCTAGAGATCTTTGAGGATCCCGACAGGGAACACCTAACAAAGGTAAGCGAGGTGCGTCAGGTTTGTGTTACCGAGGATGATGTGATCGTATCTGTGATTCATCTGCATAATCCTGGGCAAAAAGTGGAGGAGTATGAGTTAGTGATCACCGGAGATCTGCGCCAAGCCCATGACTGGCGGGAACAACCGGGGGGTAGGAAGCTTACTGAAAACATCGATGGAGTGGTGGTTTTGACCGATGTCAGTGCCTTCGGGGAGATCCTCCACGATGGCCTGTCCTTGGCGGTGGGAAGTACAGTCAAGCCAGAGACGATCCACACCCATTCCGCGGGAACCTACCAAGTGGTCTTTAGAATTCCCTTAGAACCAGGTGAGACGAAAACCCTGAAAGCTGCCTGCGCGATCCATCCAAACCGGGCCCAGGCCCTTGCGAATCTAAAGAGAACCCTAAAAGAGGAAGACCCCATTGCCGAGAACCGGAAAAGCTGGGAGGAGTTCTATCAAGAGGATATTCCTCGATTTACCTCGTCGGATCCGGGCTTGGATGAGCTTTATGCCTTTCGCTGGTTCTTGCTTCGTTTTTCCACAGCTGGTGGCGATCTCGGCTTTTTTAAGTATCCTGTAGTCATGGAAGGACGAGAAGCTTATCAAACCTATTGCTGCTATAGTGCTCCCTTTATGGCCTTTGATATGAACTGGGTCGTGGATCCTTTAGTTGGATTCGGCCATATTGCCAATATGTGCCTAGCCGCCTATGAAGACGGACGTTTTCCCTGGTATACATCCCCCCGTACGAATCATGTGCCCTTGCACCATCAGTCAAAAACGGGTCTGTCCCTACTGCCCTTCGTTGCCTGGAAGCATTACCTTGTTCATGGCGATTTAGGGTTGATCCAGGAGATCTATCCGGCCCTGGCGGAGAATGTAAGGTGGTGGATCAAAGATCGGGATCCCGATGGTAACGGGCTGTTTGTGATTACCCATCAGTTGGAGACGGGTATGGATGATCTATTCCGCTGGCAGGATCCCCTCTTACGCTATGAAGCGATCGATGCAACCAGCTATGCCTACGCCAACCTAAAGGCGGTTTCCTCTTTGGCCCAGGCTTTGGGTAACGAAGAAGAAGCCGCATATTTCGTCCAATATGCCCAAAGGACGGCCCAGGCCCTAAACTCCCTGCTTTGGGATGAGGATTCCAGCTGTTACCGAGATCGCCACCCTTCTACGAAACAGTTGGCAAGCCAAGTGACAATCACCACTTTCTATCCTTTCTTTGCGGGGATAGGTCAGAACAAGGAGTTTGGTGTGTTTACGGAACACTTGCTCAACCCAAAACGCTTTTGGCTTGCCTATCCGGTACCGGCCCTTTCTAAACAGGACCCGGACTTTAATCCCACCGGTTTTTGGCAGGGTCCGGCGTGGCCTGCGGCCACTAGTCACGTTCTAGAGGCCTTTGCCACTTCCGCGAAGGACTTCGATCGTTCTTATCTACCCCAAGCTGCCCTGTTGCTCAGACGAGCCGTGAACAATCATCTTCGGCCCCGGGCTGACTTCTATGAACGGTACAACCCATTAACCGGAGCTCCTTTGAGCACATTTCGGGATTACATGCATTCCTGGTGGGTGGATTTGTACATTCGCCATGTTGCCGGGTTTATGATCGAGGACGATGGTACCGTGCGCATTGATCCCCTGCCCTTAGGCCTTGAGTACTTTTCCATGTCCAATATCCCCTATCGGGGGAAGCGGATCGATATTACATGGCAGGAACCTGGTGTCCAAGGTGATCTAGAGCCGGGGTTGACGGTTTATGTGGATGGGCAGATCGAGGGGCAATTTCCCGAGTTCTATCCGGGAGATAATCCCATCTTACTTGAGTTCTGAGGTCACAGAATCCCCTAAGCTGCTGGTTACGGTCCGGGGCTTAGGGGAAATTGAAAGCGGATACTTCATCGGGAAGGTACGTGAGGACCACCTAGATTTGGACCCGAGGTGTGGATGCACTTGCTGGTTTATCTGTGCACATAGGATAAGGCCGGGCTGATTGAGGCCCGGCCTTTAGCTTATCTTACTAGAGGAAACTCTGTCACGCGCAGATTAGTACACCCATAGGGAATCAAGATAACCTCCTCCGTTGGTTCGGTGGAGGATGTAGGGCTTGCGGGAATTGGACCAGCACAACTGTTGACTAGGCCCCATTGGGGTACGATTTTCCCCTTTACCTTCAATTGGATCGGTGCACCTTCTGGTGAAAAGGGCATGGGACCAACTGGCTTAAGCATGACTTGGATACTGCTTTGGGGATCGTCTAGGTCAATCTCTAATCCATAGTTCCACGGTGTTGTGGGATGGATCTCATAGTCACCATAGGGGTCGGTTCCGTCAATTAGGACCCATTCCTCTCCCATCTTTAGCGAGTAGACCAAAGGCCCGCGATGGATGGATACAGAGCCATTGAACCCACGCCTGATAGTAATTTCCATCGGGAACTGTAGTTTTACTTCATCGCCTTGGTCCCAAGTGCGCTCAATGACAAAGAACTGTCCCGATTCTACAGTCTGCTCTGTTCCATCTGGGAGGGTAACCGATGCGTTCTTCGCCCACGTAGGAATGCGGAGATGTAGGGGAAACCTCACCTTCTCTTCCGTCTGTATTTCCAATGTCACAGTCTCCCTGAAAGGATATTCTGTGCTCTCGATAATGGAGACCGTTTTTCCATTTATCTGTGTGGTGACCTTGGAGGGTGCATAGACGATTTTAGCCAATCCCCCATCGGGTGTGCCCATCCAGGCGTGGGCTGCCAGTTTTGGCCAGCCTTGGTGCATGTTCGCGGTGCAGCAACCGAAGTTTGGCTCAAGTCCGAAGATATTTGCCTCACTACCATTGGTCCAACCGCGGTCAGCGATGCTACAGATTACTTGGTTGGCCTGTTGATCATATTGATGGGTCCACATATCTGGGCTAAAGGTAGCCGGCAGGGCATTATATGCGATTTGTTCCAATCGATCGGCTAGGGCTACATCGGCAAAGATGGTCATGAGCATCTCTAATGAGAACATGTATTCCACTACGGCGCACAGCTCGGTTCCCCGGGAAGGATCCTTGCCCCCAAAGTGTTCATCTCCAGTAAAGATGCCCGTTGCTTGCCCGTGATACTTATCTAGATTTGTTAAGGCACGGCAAACTGCCTCTCGATCCGAATCCTGCTTAGACTGCCTAAACCAGATACCCCCGGTCTTTAGCCCCATGGCATTATTGACTACGTGGGTTTCCATTTTTAACTTGTCAACAGGTTGTGGGCGTTGGTAGATGAAATGAGTAAAATGGTTTTGCCAATTGAAGCCCTGTTTCTGCAGTTTTTTGCTAAGTTCCAATAGCCATCCTTCTTCGGTTACGTCGAATAACCACTGGACGCATAAGGCCATATCAGCCCAGCGGAACATGGCCCAAGACCGAAGAGGATGCGCATCAAGGTGCTGATTCAGATACCGGCAGAAATTGAGCATTACCTCTAGTACCCGTTCTTCTTTGGTGGCCTCATAGTACTGGACAAACACCTTGAAAACAACGAAAATAGGCCATGGATCCCGGGGATAGTCCCGATGGGGATCTCCCTCTACAGGTCCGATCCAACCTTCTTCGTCTTGATAGTTTAGGAAAGCCTCGAGCCATTTACTTACATTATTTTTAAGATTTTCATCATCGAGTAGATAAGCGAGGGGTAACAGTCCATCAACGTAGTAAGGACCCCGCTCCCAACCATCCCGACTGCCTCCCAACCACATGTTGTCCGGGCCAAGGTCCTCCCAGACTTCCTCGATACTCCCACTTAGACCCCGGCTTTGGATTTCCAGTTGTTCTTTCAACCAACCACGGGGTCTGACTTGACCCAACGGCAAGGGTAGATACTTCAGTGGAAAGAGTTGTTCGGTCACTCCACTTCCTCCTCCAACTTAGTCACATTTTTCGAGCTTCATTTCTGATATTTATGTTGTTATATGGTTATATTTCTGCTGGCGCGGGCAAAATCCTTCTTTTGCACCACGTTTTTTTGTATCAATCCAGATATTGTTGAGGAATAGTAACGCTACAAGGTCCAATGACCGACAACTAGGCTAGAGACCGGGTTTTCGGCAGCGCATATGCAGGAAATATGGCATGATTTGGGCATCTTGCACCGCCGGGCATTGAGACACGCTTTCATCGGTCGGTCTTGGCTCCTCTACACGTTCGATAACAAAGCCGGAGACGACTACCGTATTTATCCATTGGCTTAGAGTGCGATGGAACACAGGTACACGAAAGGGACGTCTTGTCCTTTTTACTTCCTCCGGTGCCGCGCTAAAGATCCACTCCTCCACCTGGCCTGTTCCATACTCAAAGTATCTGCCCAATTCCAGGGCATACGTCAGGTCCGTTGCATCCCTTAGGTTACGACGATGGGGTGTTGTAGTACAAGGATGGGTGATGGAAAACTGGAGAAAGCCACCGGGTTTTAGTACACGGTATGCCTCTTGAAACACAAGCTCGGTATCGGGTATGTCCATCAAGCTCATGAAGGCGGTGGCAAAATCAAAGGTGCCCGTGGCAAAGGGCAGGTCAGTTGCACTGGCCACCTGATAGGTAATCCCCAAAGGCTCCTGATCCTCCACATCGTGGGCGTACTTGATGAAACGGGGTGAGATATCAATTGCCGTCATTACAGCTTGCCTTTTTGCGAGCAGACGGGTATTATGCCCCTCCCCACATCCTAGATCAATACCTTTAAGGTTGGAAATATCACCCAGCATGACCAAAAAGGCTGGAGTATTCAAGTAGTCGCGATACACATCGTACCCAGCCCGGGATAGTTCCGTCCAGGTTGGGGCATTCTCATCCCAATAGGCTCCCACTTGTTGAGGGTCCATCTGATCTTTATCCATCGGTTTTCCTCCGTCTTTGAGATTGTAGGGATGTTATTCGACAAAAGGTCCTGGTTTCCTGTAGATGTGGACATGAGAACAGGGAGCACGTTGTGTGCTCCCTGTGTTGTACTAGATCACTTCCAGATCGTCTCTGGAAGGAAGCTTCGGAAAGCTAGCATGGGGTTCTGTTTGGTACCAGAAGGCCGTTGTGGCCACATCGTACTGCAGCGGAAGGTAACGGCCGTTTTGCCTCCAACCGAGGGCTTGGATGGTTACCCTTAGGTCCTCTTCAAAGCGGATGGGATCCTTCACGTGCCAGCGGTACATGCCAAAACGTTGTTGACTGCGGTATAGTCCATCGGGCTTGATTACCTGGCAAAGGCCCAGATAGGGTGTGGAGTAAGTGCAGTACTGTCCTCTGGGGAACTCCCAGTTCCACGCGCCACCGAAGTAGTCTTCGGTACCGGTGCCACAAATGGTCGGAAAGTCCTTATCTCCGTCGAGGAAGAACTTGATTTCCCCCTCACCCCACCAGCCATTGTTGGTCACACCAACGGCCATATACGTACCAACATAGTGACCTTGACCCCTTACGCCATCGAGAATGGTATGATCCTGTTTGTAAGATAGAGGATTATTTCGACGCCATTGGGCGTGGAAATACGCTGCATCATCGGGGACTGGTGCCAAACAATAGTTTATCTGATAGTACAATACCACAGGGTCCGGTCCAAGATTTTCAATGCTAATCCGCGCGGATTTTCTGAAGGGCATCTCCCAATAACTGTTCATTCCACCGTTGGGATTAGCGGCTACGGGTATGGAGCCCACCAATGCTAGTTCACACCATCCGTTGCAGAAAAAGTCCCCATAGGGTACTTCCACCGATGGTTCCGCCTCACCATCCCAGTAGAAGCGTAACACTAGATTACGCCATGCACTACTGTGGCAGGTCATCCAAATCTGTTGAATTGCTCCCGGTCCTTCAATTTCCGCCAACGTGAAGGTGCTCCTGCCCTCGATACTGATCGACGGAGAGACCTTCCATCCTTGACCTAGTTCCCGAGCGCAATGGGCTCCGGTACCTTCTAAGGCCATCCCACCTTTGCCCTTTTCGCCGGTAAAGTTTTCGGGGCTGATGGAGCGTGTCTTGGCAGGTGCTAAGCGAAACAGATTATGTAGGTCTGTTCCTAGTCCATTGAAGCTGCTCATGGCATATCCGACTCCTTTTTAAGATGTGTTTGATGGAAAAAGCGTGTGGGCTTTATTGTACCCCTTTGATCAGAATGATTCAAAAGCTCGTTACAATCCATTAGTACAATACTTGGTATTTCCCTACTGAAAACAATATTCGCTGCCCAGACCTGTTTTCCTGCTATTGGCAGCATAATTTGGGGGCTATGTCCGGGCCATCATTCTTTAAGCTCCGCCTTCAAGGTGCACTCTTTCTCCATTTTGTGCAATATGAAGTCCTTACGCATTCGGAATACTTAGGATGTACTTGGCGACTTCTCCTCCGGACGGAAGCTCGAGGCTTCTCGGTTCATTTAGTCGCGAAGATCCCTCGTTTCGTTTGGGAGTCTTGATGGCTTCCTCGATCGACAAACCCCAGTCAAGACAATTGTGCCCCTACGAATTACTTGGTAATTAGTATGTTTAACAAGTAGCCGCTGAGAGCTCTCAAGGTCTACCGCGTAAGAGCCGTCTTACGGCAACCAGCCGACGTTTGCTTGTCACCTTCGAAAATAACAATATGCCTCATCGGTACAGGTATTGGGCAATGAGGCTGTATTTAAAGATGACCATAATAGTCCATTGCTTTAGAGGGTCAAGCGATTAGATCAGTTTGTCGGTTGCGTATTTACCATAATAGGATAACAGGTTGTCCCCTTTGTCTACAAGCCAACGAATAATGGAATTCATCCGGTTGGACAGCAGTAGGTGGGCCCAGAGACAGACCAAAACGGAGGTTATGGTCGGGGGCACAACTAGTGAGTAGTGTAGGAGGGAATAGACAATACCAACGACAACGAATGTGATGAAACATGGCCTACGCGAACCGGAAATTAGAAGCTCCAAGCGTGCTAATCCCGTTCTCTGGCTCGAATCGCCCCGCCGTAGGCGTGTTTAATGTATTGACTCGGTGAAGTACCTACGTGTTGACGAAAGACCCGTGAGAAGTATGAAGGATCGCTATAACCGACGAATTCAGCGATCTCAGCAATGGTTTGTCCTTCCCTTAACTCCAGAAGTAATACTTGGGCTTCTTCAATCCGTAGGTAGTTAACATATTCGACGATGGTCATATCCATAGCTTGGCGAAAGGTTCGGCAAGCATACTCATAGCTTAAGTGAACTCCCTCACTAATATCCGCTGCGGAAAGTTTTTTTCGGTAGTTTTGCTCGATAAAACGACGAATACGATGCACAACTTCGGCGTTCTTCGGAGATGCAACATGGATCGTTTCTCGGGTATGGGCGAAGGCTTCATGTTTTCGTGCTAAGTCGATCAATATCTCAGTAAATATCGTTGTCATTCGTAGACGGTAATACTGTTCTCGGCCGTTTGCTTCCAGTATGAGTAGCTTGAAAAGGTGATGCGGTATCTTCGACTTGGTCCGTCCGTGTGCTGGTAAAACGATGGCTTCATTGTCCATCTGGTAGTATACTTCGCTGCCGATGGGTTGTATATCCGCGGAAAACTGGGCAAAGTAGAAGCCACCGGAGCTTGGGGTATTGCCGCAAGAGCTGTGTACCTCATTGGGATAGAGGAACAAAAAGTGTCCTTCATGTAGAAGTAGGCACTGACTACCCCGTTGAAAGTGTAAATTATCGCCTTGGACCAACATTAGCTGCCAATGGGGGTTACTATGATTGTTAATACGCCAGTATTGTGATTGATCTTCTACATAACCGGTTGACTTGACGACTGACTTCCTTGTCATTTCCATCCTAGTCACCTCGAAGGATGTCATACGTATTATTTTCGTCATGGTCTATCAAAGACCTTCTTCACTGCCACAGGTGCGGTTGTGCCACGCAGAAGCTCCTTGCGGATAGGTGGGTTCTGTTTTCGAAAAGGCAAGTACCTATCCCACAAAAGACAATCATAAGTGCAACCCCTTTCAAAGATAGCAGATTATCTCCCCGGCCAAAGACATCGATCAGAGACAGTCAAACGGGAAAACAATCTCCGAAGCTGGCTGGGCTTAGTTGCCTTTTTTCCACCCTTTCTTACGATGGGGTGAGGGTATGCCCAATTTCTGATAAGGTTGGTACATGCTTCTATGGTCGGTTTTGGACAAGTATTCTTCTTGTAAGCATAGATAAGATTTCTACATCCAGATAAAACCAATCTCGGCGTGACCTCCTAAATTCGGACATTATGCTACAATGGCTGTCCTTCTTAAAGAATTACTCATGAATGCTTGGTGAAAATATCGAGGGCTTTGGTAGTTTAGGCTACCATGTCTACGTCGTTCATTGCAGTAGTTCATATACTTGCAGGCATCCAAGAAGGTTTGAAACTCGTTTTGGCGGTAGCATTCATTTTCCAAGATTGCGTGGAAAGACTCAATATGGGCGTTTATAGTCCTTACAGTGGGCGTTTTACACTCATGGAGGAGTCCCCGTATTTGTAATGCCGGTTCTAGCACACCTACGGCTTCTTCCCAAATGGTAGCAAATCACATCCCGGTCGAACACGTCAATTACGGATAATTGGAAGAAGAGCAATCTTCGCCTGTTATATATCCGTATCTTAAATCCATTTGCCAGAGCTGATTAGGCGCTTCCATAGTCACCTTCTTGGCCACCTTTTTGGTTTTCTGCCCTTTACTCTACGTCGGCTACATAAGAACGAAAGACCTTTTACTAAGGTAGGCCCTTCGTTCCTGCACTAAACCCCTATGGGGTTATCCATCTATTGATCGCATCAGCTGCGCGTTTCATCCCCGTTTCTACCGGTTGTTCACCATTCATGATGGCCACCACTTCATTGCCAAGATCCTGGGTCCATTGGAACCAGTTCGGCGTAAACTGCAAGTCGTAAAGATGAAACCCTGTCACTTCAATTACTTCTCTTAGCCGATGGGGCCTCATATCAGGATTGGTAAAGTCATAGGAAAGGGCAGCACTCCAAAGAGGCGGTAGCATCTGCCGATTGCGCGCCATGATCCGTTGCCCCTCGGGACCGACAAAATACTGCATTAAACGCCAAGCTGCTTCAGTTTGTTTGGTGGATGAGGTATACTAAAACCACAGAAGTTGGTGGTCGATGCACGCTGTTTACCCATAGGAAGCGGAGCCACGTCCCACTCGAAGGAAGTACTGTCAAACAGGTTAATCCACACCGGAAGAAGCCCCGTTAGCATCGCGACCCGAGCGGAAGTAAATGATTCGAGGGCATCTCCTCCAAACGGGGGCACAGTTGAATTGTCCTCGAGAACCATTCCCTGAAGAAAACGCAAAGCCTCACATACTGCGGGGCTTTCTACGGTTGCCTTAGTTTTCTCTTTGTTAAGTAGTCGTCCACCCGCCTGTAAAATGAAATTCTGATAGCCCATTTGTCCATCCCCGAAGAACATGGTATGAAGACCCCACTGCATTATCGTTTCATTTTCACGTACTGTTAATCGTTTTGCAGCTTGCCGTAGATCTTCCCAGGTCCAGTCAGCAGACGGATACGTTAGTCCGGCCACATCAAACATATCGACGTTATAGTAAAGGGCTGTCATGTCACCGCCTTCAGGTAAGCCAAAGTAGTTGCCATCTACTTTGAAGATACCTGATACATCGAAGTATTCATCTGTATCTATTGGAAACTGATCTCGTTCGATAAGCGGCTGGACATTGTAGAGTGCTCCATCCCGGGCAAACTGCTCTAAGTAGGCACCGCTCATCCGAATCACATCAGGCGCACTGCCGCCGAGCATCTGAATTTGCACTTTGTCCCAGTATTCCCCCCAACCTGAGTACTCAAATTCCACTTCAATATCTGGGTTATCCGCTTCAAACTGTTCGATTATTCTTTGATAAGTCTTCACTTCTTGATCCATGCCCCACATGGCAAAGCGTACTGTGGTCTTGGCGTGGATGGGCAAAGTAAACACTACGAACACTAGAGAGACAGTCAGAAACAATTTATACAACCGGGAATGGCTCGGTCTTACCATCAGCTTGTTCATTAATTATCTCCTCCGTCTCCAATTCTGGTTTTTCCTGTTCCAGCTTACTAGGTTTCCCGATTTAGTGCAGAACGAGGCTGCTTGCCTACCGAAAAACTGGCCGCCAAAAATGGATAGCTACAAATCAGCCTCCTTTGCCGGCAAGAAGAAACCACGTCATGGCGGGGCAACCCTTTTCCAAAATGCGAATATTAGAACTAAGGCCCTATTTAAGCCACTAACCACATATTAGGGTCTTTCGAATATTGTATTATCTTTGTTCATCGTACGCGATAGATACCCCATCACCGTCTTACCACACATCCACAGATAACGTCATACCTGGTCCCAAATATCGTTGAGTCTCGACAACAAGTGTTCATTGCCCTCTCGTAATCCAGGTTACTTAATCGTATAGGGACACCCTGTTCCGCAAAGGGTGGTATTCATGGGATCAGGTTGTCGTGTAAGTAGATATTAACATTTGTCTAGTAGTTTGAAAATGGACGGTTTTGACGAGTTCCTGGATAATTTTGACGTGCCAGAGATTAGGACGATCATAAAGCGATAGCGTACGAACATCCCTCCGACCAACATCATGTAGGCGCTGAAGTCTTAACGAAGCTGGTTTATCTACCTGCTACAAGAGCGACGCTTCAAACAGAACATATTACGGATGCCTAAGGGGGCAGTTGCTGTGTTCTTTCCAAGGGATGCTCACCGTCCCGGCTGTATGTGGGATGAAACCGAGACGGTGAGAAAGACTGTGGTCAAAATTAAGGTAGATTAGATTCTGTGGGCAGCTGACTAGCTGCCCGATTCCACGAAATAGAAGCCCTTTTCCATTTGCTCCCCGGTCATGATCTCTTTACCGTAGGCAGTGCGTAGCTGTAGACTATACACTACGGGAAAGTGCTGAAGGATGCCTTCCTCTTTGTGGGCAGTAAGGCACAACAGCTGGATACGATTAGCCCGAGCCACCTGGAACATTGTATCCAGGATGTGGGCGGAGGAGGCTACGCCAAAGGGATTATCCGCAAGTAGAACTTTCCACGAGTTAAGTAATCCTTCCGATTGTTGTCTAATATGGGTGAGCATAATCATAAACATGGTGATATACACGCTGTACTCTTCCCCGCCGGACCAACGGCTCACATCATCCCAGCGGAAGTAATCCGGTCGTTCCATCCGGGCGATGGACTCTTTCCGGGGTTTGTAGACGGTGACTTGGCACGTTTCAATGGGGGCAACTACGTTGATGAGGTTCCGGGTGGAAAGCATATCCTCCATCCGCTTGTTGATCTCATCATCATCAAGACCTTGTTCCTTCCATGCTTGCAGGTCAATGAGGAGTTTCTGCAGGTATTCTTCTATCGCGTGCAGGGCTTCGTCCTCACTTTGCATCGACCATTCGATACGGATCACCTGAATCTGTCGGTCGTAGAGGGTGACCCGGGAATTCTTGGGTAGTTGCATGATGCTTTCATAGACTGTCCCGGCCCGGCGTAGGCACAGTTGCACCAGCTGGTTGAAGTTGGTCTTACACTGTTTTAGTGTGGCTTCAGCCTGCTGTTGGTAGAAGTCCATGGCTTCAAAGATCCTTAGGAACTGGGTTTCCACGAAGTCATAATCAAAGATGCGTCCCTCATCCATAATCGCTTGTACATCCCGCAGAAATTGGTTGACTTTAGGATTCCTGGTTTCCTGGAGACGGCGATGGTAGTCAAGAAATTGTCTTTCCACGTTCATCCGCTGGCGCAGAATGCAACGGGAGGCCTCCTCTTGTTCTTTCAGCGCGCTAAGCGCCGCTTGTCGTGGTATAGGACCGTACTGGCGCCAGTCCACGGTTTCGTGTTGGGGCAATTGGTGATCCATAGCCTCAACTCTCTCTTCGATGAGCTCTATGGCAGTGCTCAGTTCAACTTGCCATTCCCTGCGGGCGGTTACTTCCTGTTGTATGTTGCTAATTCCCTGTTGCACCTGGGTCACGCTTTGGAGTAGATAATCGTACTCCACCTTGTGGTTTTCGAGGCTGAACCCGGTGTAGGGTTCCCGCTGGAACTTCTTTTCTACTTCTTCACTGAGGAATTGCCCAAACTGCTCCTTAGCGGCCAGATCTGCCCCAAGATTGGCACACACCCGCTCTTGGGATGTATATTGTTCCTGGGCCTTGGTAGTAACATTAGAAGCCTCGGCCAGTTCGCTTACACGAACAGGCCGCAGATGCAGCCGAAGCCATTCCTGGCTAATGCCGCTTGCTTCGATGCTAGCCTGGGCCTGGTTGCAGGCTTCGGTGGCTTTGGAAAGTAGGCTCTCTAGATCCTGGCGCTCTGCATGTTTATGGGCGAGCTGTTCTGTAATGGCTTCCAAAGCGGCCTTAGCTTTCGAATACCCATCAGAGCATTCGATGGGTGTTACTGCATCGAGTCGTAATGTGGTGTATTCCTTCCGGTGATCGGCCAGCCGGCCTTCAAGACCATTAAGAAGCCCTTTGCTTTTTACTTGCTTTTCCAGCAGGTTGTCTTGTTTCTTCTTTGTCTCGGCAAGTTCCCTATTTAGCACGCTAATCTTGGCGGTGAGTCTTTGCTCTTCTTCGCTTACGGTGGCATATTTGCCGTGCCACTCTAGGTAATCTTCAAGCTGCCGCAGAGTACGTTCAAGTTGTTTTTGTTCCTCTGCCAGTTCTGTTAAGTGATGTTCAATCCGGCGTCTTTGCTCTGCGTGATCCTTGCGTTGCCGACCTACATTGACTACGGCCATCTGGATGGATTCACATTGCTGCTTAAGTGATATTACTTCCTCTTCCCAAAGGGATAGCTGCTTGGGGGTATAGGTATCAAAGAAGTTTTCTGTTTGCTGCTTTAGGTAAGCCAGTTCTCCTACGGCATCTTTTAGCCCTTGGCTATCCAACTGCATTTTTTGAATCTGGCAATGCAATTGTTCCTTTAACTCCTTAAAGGATACCTTTGACGTATAGGCGGATAGAGTATCCGGTAGAAAGATGTATAAGCCGTTAGGTCCGAAGGAGACCAAGTCCGGGGCTGTATCCGCAGGATTAGGACCGGGCATTTGCTTGACCAAAAAGAGTAAAGGATAGTCACAGGAAAGGTCCTTCATTTGCCCGAGAGCTCTTCTTACTCCGGCTATTTGGTTGGCCTCGATGATGAGCCCGAAGGGAGTGAGGGGTTGCTGCTTTAGATACAGAATACGTTCCTCTTCACTGGAAAAGTATTCACTGAGCCATTGGCTCCCCAAGACAACGGGTAGACCCAAGTTGTCAAGCCGTTGCTTAATGGTCCGCAACTCCCGGTGGGGAACATAATAATCTTGGTCTTCGATGGTGGCCCAGGTTTCCTCCAGATTCGCTAGCTTTGCCCGGGCATCGATCCATTGGTTCTGGGCCCTTTGCCACAGATTATCCACTCGGAGGAGTAGTTCCTCTCTTTCGCCCAAGGGTTCTTCGGTATAGATCCTAGCCGCCGCAAGTAAGCCACAGAGTCGGTCCCTATGCTTGTTGTAGGTGGTTAGGTCTTGACTTCTTTTCTCCAAGTCCGCTTTTAGCAGTTGTAGCTGGCCTTCGAGTGCAATGGTTCTTTGCACCAGTTGTTCATCTTGCTCAAGCAGACTGTCCTTTTCGCCTTGTAGGGCTTCCCGTTTTTGTTGCCCTTGCGTAAGCTCAGCTTCTAATTGGACTTGGGTCTCAGTGGGCATAAGTAGATTCAGACCGGGGATTTGGTTTACTGCCTGGGTTTGCTTGACTTTGTATTGGGCCAGCCAACCCCTAAGTTCCCCTGCCCGACTGATGCTTTCTTGCAACAGTGTGTTCTGTCCTTGGGCGGTGTCTTGCATTTCGTTGAGGAGTTCACCTATTTGTGCTAGTGCCCCTTGGGCCGCTTCGATCTGACTGTTTAGCTGTTTTACCTCTTCCTCCCAGGCGAAACGGAGTTTTCCCCGGGATAGGTTAATCGCCTGCCGTAGCTCTGGCTCCCCTTGTTCCATAAGTTCAAGTCGCATGGTGTAGTGCTGGCGTTCCTTGCTTGCTTCTTGTAAATGATGGTATTGCTCTAGGGTTTGGAGTTGTCTTTCAAAGATCTGGGTCTTTTCCAGTTGCTCCCCCAAGAGACTGAGCTGCTCTTGGGCTTGGTCCTTCTGCTGTCTTACCTGTTGGCATAGGAGCCTTTGTTCGTGTACCCGGTAACTGTCTTGCTTCCATTCTAGGTCAGCAAGGGTTGCCCGTTGGCTTTCCATATCTTGTATCAAGGCTTCAATCTGTTGCTGTGTTTGGGCCCTGTCTAGTAGAAAGGTCTTGGCTAAGCTAATTAGCTCATCGGTTCTAGTCTGATACTCTACCTCTGTTTGGTGCAGCCTTTGCACTTCCTTAACCATCACTTCCGCTTGCTCTTTGATTACGCCAAAGTCCTTGATATTCTGCTTAATCAAGGGAATTTGCAGGAGCATATTCTGGTGTTCGAAAAAGGCCAAGAACAACTCCCGTTTGCGGTCTTCGCTTTGAAAAATCACCTGTTCAATGCTGGGGATGAGCAGTTGATCCAGCAGTTGGGGTGTAGTTTTACTACGTTCGAAGAAGCGGCTGACACCCCCTTCGGTGCTATTGGTAGTGCGGATATTCTCCCATTCCTCTGCATAGATCTGATACATCCGTAAACGTTGTTGATAGGCCTTCCGTTGCCTAAAAAGTTGTACCCCTGTGTCACTGCGCGCCTCCAACCAGTCCCAAAGACGTTGGTACTGGATGGGGGTGACGGTACCGAAGGCTTCATCGATGATCGTAAAGGGTAGTTCCTCTATGGTTAATTGATCTGGCTCTTCATCAGTGAATAGGGAGACATTAGCCGGTCCTTTGACTTCGTAGTCGAAGAGGTAGTTAAAGTAGCGGATGGGCTCATCGGTGCTAAGTCCATTGGTAAAGCAAAATCCGGTACAGAGAAACTGATCCGATCTTCCGGCGCTATCTAGGAGCCATTCCACGGCGACATGGCCCGTAAAGCGCTGGGATTGAAGTAGATCGGCAATTCGTCGGGTTCCCAGGCGTTCATTGGGCAGAATGGTTTGCAGGATTAGTTGCACTAGTAGGGTTTTGCCACCGCCATTGCCTAGAAGGAAAACTGTATCCTTGTTATTGGGACGGAAAGTAAGATCCCCGATGTGCTTCTTCCCGTGGTCATAGACAATGTTAGCAAGACGAATACGGTTAATGCGTGGCATGTTGTTCACTCCCTAGGCGCTGGGTAAATGCACCATCTGTGGCCAAAAGAGCCAAAAGTTCATCCTTCCGTTGGCTATGAAAATAGTAGCGAACCACCAAGTGTTCCATTTTGGGTAAAAGCCGTACTTCATGCTCTTGCAGGATCTGCACAAGGTCTTCCTCTTCCAAGAAGGCCAGGACGCGCAGCAGGAAGCTAATCCGATTGTTTCTTGCACTGCGCAGGTTCTTCACCGTATCATCAAAGGGCGGTAAATCCAGCCAGATCTCCGCCGAGTTAGCTAGATTAAGCTGCAGATCAGCACTTACCTCCTCCACCTGCTCTGGCGGAGTTTCTTGGATTCTGCGCATATGGCCGGTGATGGTCTCCTCTAGTTCTTCTAATGGCACAAATTGCCGCGAGGCTAAGGTCTGGTCATCGCTGTTATAGAATTTTGCCAGAAGACAAAGAATGGTGAAATACGCTAAGTATAACTCCTGGTTGGTACGTAGTTTCATTTTTTCCCGCAACTCTTCATTTGTGTAACCAAAGGTCCGGTTATCCAGACCTGGGGAGAGATAAAGGTGATCCCCTAGGGCGAAGATCTTCACATCGGCCTCAGCTTCAATGACCTCTTCGAGGATTTGCCTTACTTCGCTACGTTGGTAGGCGTAGAAAAGCTCTCGTTCATCGATGATTTGACCATTTTCCAGCAGCCTTAAAAAGATTCGAAAGGCCAGCTGGACATCTTCCTTAGCCCACTCCATTGTTACCATGCCTCCTGATTAGAAAATCAGACATTACATACCCTTGGGGTAGAGTGATTACTCTATCTGTGGCAATGACCTCAAAGGCGCCGATCCCATGGATACCCGGGTTGGAAGCAGCAAGTTTCACCAAGACCTGTGGCAGGTCGTCAAGGACCAAAAGGTCCACCTCGTTTCGGGTATACAAAGGTACCACCCCAAGCTGATGAAGCTGGACCAAACAGGTGTAAAAATCCATATGACCGGTGATCTCTCGATGTTTTTCGTAGTCTTCCACAGCTAGTTCGTTGAGGATATTGCTCACTAGTACCTCCGGGTGATGGATAAGGGGGCGCAGAAGCAGTAGCAAAAAACTCTCTAGGCGGCTTAGCCGCTCTAACTGCAATGCTCTTTCCTTGGCCTCCTCTTCCCGCAAGCGGCGTGCATCTAGTTCTAGAACTTCCTGGGTGGTAAGCTCTTCCTCTTCATCCCGTTGTAGATACTGGGGCATCAGCGCCCGGCCGGGATGAAAGAAGCTGTTGATCCTGATGGGAAGGATGGGGTCAATGATTCCTTTGAGCACATTAATGGATGCATTCTGTCCCACCGCCGGTTGTAGAAACTCCGTGTCAAAGTTGACCTTTGTGGTAAAGGAAGTCAGGATCATGGCTTCGATGGACTGGAGCATGAGTTGATGTACTCGCAATTTCTCCTTAAATAGCGATTCGTGTTCGTAGATTATATCCAAAAGTCGCCTGCGGACTGTCATCATCGATTGGACACCACGCTCTTCCCTTTCGCTAAGACCTCCCTGTTGGTATTGCTCCATGGTGTGATCAATTAGCTCTGTAAGCTCTTTAAAGACCTCTTGTTCCCTTTGTAACTGCTCATTGATCCGCTGGATCTGTTTTTCCAGTTCATGCTCCCGGGCTACTTGCAGAACATCCTGGATAATGCGCTCCTCTAGTTGTCTAATCCTCTCTTTTTCCGTGCGGACAGCTAGGGCTAGTTCCTCCACAGTACGGAGGGCACCATCAAAAACCCCCTTTTGAATTTGCTGCCTCAGGTACAATTGCGTGATTGAAATCTGGAGTTCATTGTACATTTCCTTGGTCTTAAATAATAGCTCTAAGCCCGCGGTGGATAGCTTCAGCAGGACGGTCTTCTCTTCCACTTGGTAATCGGCCAGTTCCACAAGGTGGAACTTATAGGTCTCGCTTTTACCGGTCCCAAAATCCGGATACTCATACTGATGGGGACGGCCTTGGTTCATGAGCCCTTCTTTGACGAGAAAGTAGGTTAAATCCAAAGCTTCCCTGTGGGATAGCTCCCTATGGTAGTAGCGGTGAATCAGTTCCTGGAGAAGCCGGGCAATGTTGTCATAGGTACTTTGCTTATCTGTCCTAAGCATGTCCTCCAGGACAAAAAGCATTACTGCTAAACCCAGAGCCGGCAGGGAATACTCCTGGTATGAAGTCTTTTGAGATAGCTGCAACAATGGTCCAAAGACCGCGATATTCTGCATTCGCTCGGAAAAACCGGCAAACATCTCCTCCCAATATTTCATGATCATCTCTTCCCTTCGGCCAAAGTCCGCAGCAGCTCATAGTGCAACCCCTCTTGAGGTAAGTAGCGATCCTGAGCAAACAACTGTCGGATTAACGTAGCCTCCCTAGGTGCAAAGTGGTGTAGAAACCTTTTGAGGGCCTCCTTGGGAAGGTGTTGTTGTGTGCGTAGCTGCGCAGCTTTGTCGTAGCAGGCATCAAGCAAAGCAGTATAGAAGAAAACAAAGGGCCGCACTTGCCGCTGGGGTTGCAGGCTATCCCAGATAGCGATACCCGTGGGGTCCAAGTCCCCGAAGTACAGAAACTCTGCCGGGTATTGTGGCAATTGGTCAAGTTCATCAAAAAAAGAAAGGCTCCGCTGGATCTTCTTACCTTCACCATAGATCAGTAAATCAACCGAAACGCCATCCCAAGTAAAATAACCGGCCTGTAGTAGGGATTTCAATGAGTAAAAGGTATCCTTGTTCTCCACAATCAAGACGGTAATCTGATGTTGTGGGAGGCCCCGCTGGTAATAGAAAAAGGGTTCATAGGTTCGATAGCAGCATAGATCCCCAATGGTCAGTCCGACTCGGCCCAAGAGGGCTTGTCCCGCAGTGGATGCCAGGAATTTCTCATCACCAAATATGGCAAAGGATCTCTCATTAATGGTCAGTCTATCTGGATGCTTGTCTTGGTTTGCCAGGTAGGCGTCTAGCCGATGAAGCAGTGGCTTATCTTGTATGTATTGGTCCGGATTGTGGACATAGGCGGTCATACTCATTAGGGGATGAAAATGGGTTAAGAGCCGTTCGGTTAAGTCCTGATCGGCTCTCTTTTTTGTTTGCAGAAGGCGATATCCATTGTATAAAGGTGGATTAAGGCCATTTAGCTTCCATGCCTTAACCGGCTCTATTACCCCTTCTTCCACAAGTTGCTCCATAGTCTGGGCAAAGGCAGGATAGCCACCCTTTCGCCAATAGTCCTTCCGTCCCAGAGTAGACTTCACATATTCTTCAATTGACTTTGTCTCGATCTGTTTCCTTGTCTGCTGGGTCAGGTAAGCCAAGATCAATGCCTTCAAACTGGATGTCACCGCACCTTTATCCTCAAATGCACCTTAATTATACCATAAAACATGTCTTAGGCTTAAGCGGTAGGTTTTTTCATTGCTTCAGTGGTCTTAGCAATATGGGCTATGGCATCGGCTGGCGTATCTACGATCTTAATCAAGTCCAGGTCCCTTTTGTCGATATTCCTATTTTCAAGGACGGTATCCTTCAGCCAGGCGAGTAATCCAGCCCAATAGGAGCTTCCTACTAAGACGATGGGAAAGGTGCTGACCTTGCCTGTCTGGGCTAAGGTAATCGCTTCAAAGAGTTCATCCAATGTGCCATAGCCACCGGGGAATATGATAAAGGCCATGGAATACTTGACTAGCACAACCTTCCGCACAAAGAAGTAACGAAAACTTAAGGAGATGGTTTGGTAGGGATTAGGTCTTTGCTCATGGGGCAAGAGAATATTACATCCAATAGACTCGCCCCCGGCTTCGTAGGCGCCTTTATTTGCTGCTTCCATGATCCCTGGCCCACCACCGGTGATGACCCCAAGCCCGCCATTAGCCAGCAATCTGCCACAGGTTTCCGCAGCCTGGTAATAGGGATCGGTTGGAGATGTGCGGGCGGAACCAAAGACAGCCACACAGGGTGTAATCCCAGCTAGAACATCGAAGGCGTGTACCATTTCCGATTGGATTCTAAGTACCCGCCATGGATCCGAATTAACGAAGGTATTTAGAGGTTTCTCATCCACATTCTCCAGCAGAAGCTGATCGTAATCGAATTTCCTTTTCCTAAAGCTGCGCATAGACGTACCTCCCTAGGCGATGGTTACCGCTTAAGTTTCGCTTCTTGCCCTTTGTTTCCCTGCTTTGGGCTGTAGCTTCTTACCTCTATATGCCATCATATATTGCTGTTCAAGGATGAAGGAACAGCAAAGTCTACGTTCCACTGTCGCCAATTGTTATTGCTTCTTATCGCCAGCAATGGTAAGATGTCACAGGTAACACATGCTCCTTGAGAGTATTGATTTACGAATAACTGCCCCGCAATTCTTCATCCCTTGCACTTGCGTTTAATTCGGCACTTTCCAGGAGAAAATATAAGAGGTTACAAAAAAGGAGTTCAGTTATACTTGAAAACATTTGATATTTTGGAGCTAGATCAGCGCATACAAAGCGCGATCGACCAATTGGGTTTTGCCGAGATGACCCCCATCCAAAAAGAGGCAATACCCCCGGGTTTGGCGGGAAAGGATATTCTAGGCCAAGCACCGGCTGGAACAGGAAAGACCGTTGCTTTTGGTATTCCCCTTGTGGATAAGGTCGATCCCAAGCTGAATAGAGTTCAAGGTGTGGTGATCTGTCCCACCAGGGAGCTGGCCATGCAAGTTGCCAGAGAACTTAATAAGCTTGGGGGTCCTAAGGGAGTGCGGGCCTTAGCGGTCTATGGCGGTCAGCCAATTAAGGTGCAGATCCGGGAGTTGAAAAGAAGGCCCCAGATCATTGTGGGTACCCCCGGAAGACTGTTAGATCATCTGAACCGTAGAACAATTCGCCTAGGCCAGGTTAGTGTGGTTGTGTTAGATGAGGCAGACGAAATGCTAGATATGGGTTTTATTGAAGATATCACCGCGATCCTTGCTAAGGCACCCCAAGAACGACAGACTCTACTTTTCTCAGCCACCATCCCTAGAGAAATTGAGGCCCTTGCCAGGGAGTTCATGAAAGATCCGGTGACCATTCGCATCAAACCAACGGAGATCGTGGTGCCGGGAATTAAACAGGAATATATTGAAGTGGCAGAAAGACGCAAATTCGATGTATTGTGCAATCTCCTGGATGTACATTGTCCTCAGGCCGCGATTGTGTTTGCCCGTACAAAACAGCGGGTGGATGAGGTTACCGCGGCATTAAGTGCCCGGGGCTATAGTGCTGAGGCCATCCATGGGGATCTCCCCCAATCCAAACGGGATGCGGTGATGGGTCGCTTTCGCTCCGGCTCATTAAGGATACTAGTAGCCACTGATGTGGCGGCCCGGGGCTTGGATATTGATGATGTGACCCATGTCTACAATTTCGATATCCCCCAGGATCCTGAAAGCTACGTGCACCGTATTGGTCGTACAGGTAGGGCTGGTCGGAGTGGTACCGCAACGACCTTTATCACCCGGGGACAGAGGCGCAATCTGCGGATCATAGAAAGTCGTACTCGGGGTAAGATTCAGCGGCAGCCTGCTCCCACCCTGAATGATGCGATCAAAGGACAGCGAAAATTAGCAAGGGAGCAACTTGTGGAAAGCCTAGAACATGATAACCACAACTATCATAAAATGGCCGATGAGTTGCTTCAAGAGTATGATGCCGTAGACTTAGTTTCGGCTGCCTTGCGCCTGTTAACGAAGGAACCGAACACTACACCGGTTCAGCTTTCCTTCGCCAATGCACCGGACTTCGAAGAGCGAAAAGGCCGGAAGAAGTCGGGACGGTGGCAAAAACGCGGGTATAAGTCAAGAAGAGGGAAGTAAAGGTATCGTGACGAGTCGTCACGATACCTCAATTCCTTAGCGTATAGTAACCGTTTCAACGGTATACAGTAGTTCGCTTTTGTCTTTGGCCGCCACCGGCACATCAAATTCTACAAGATATCTGTCTACCTTGCGCATGGGATGTTCACTTTGGACCCTCACCTGGTAGTTCTCCCACTGCATGTTCTCAGGTACTGTGACTAGAATCTCTTCGTCTTTGAAGTTCTCAATTGTAATTGAGATTTCGTAGGTACTCACAGTCTTTTTGAGGTTACCTACCATTTCCGAGTGGGACGACTGATTAAGGATTTTCTTACTGGTGCGGATATCGTAGGGGGTGCCAACGGTCAACTGTACATCATCCCCACTGGGGATATGGCTGATGGCATCTTCGCCAATGAGCTCGCGGAACGTGGTTCCTTCTTTGTAGATGCGGACTGCACCAGCGGGCAGGGGTTTGTCAAGCTGCTTTCCCTGTAGAGTGAGGATCGTATACAGATCGCGCTCGGAGGCATCCAAAGCTCCCCGGCGGGCAAGAACAAAGCTCTTTTTAACGGGAATCTGCTGCTGCCTCAGAAAAGCAACATACACCCTGCCCCCATGCTCCAGCGTGATGGCAGACGGCAGATCGTAGATATAGTATTCGAAGAAACGCTCTGCTTCGGGGTACATGGCTCCAGCTGCCACATCACGAAGCATTACCGCATCCTGCAGGGCCGGTGTCCTATTAGTGGTCCGGTTAAGCTTTCCGGCAACCAGGCGTACCGTTGCATCAACGAAGGAATAGCCGCACTGATTAGCTAACTCCGCCCTTGCGGTGATGTCTGCGGTTGTCTCATCCGTAGATAAGATCACATCATAGTAGGCAGACCAACTAAGGCCACGGGTCAAGTAGTTAAGATTGCCTTGGGTGTTGTCAGGTAGCTGTTCTGCCACCACAAAATGTAGCCCTGGTTCCAGAACAAGTCCATCGTCCAGAGGAAAGATGATTGTACCCGATGGGTTAGTCAACAAAGTGTCATGATCCAGCAGGACAGTAAAACCGGGGTCTGCCCTAATGAGCTTTACCTTTTTTGTGACTATGGTGCCCTCTTCTTCAAATCGTAGGAGCACATCCTTCCCCAGATAGCATTGCAGGAGGGTGGAGTAATTAGCAAGATCATCGGAATACCATTGCTTGGTAATGGCCGTCCCGTTAGCTAGTTCTAAGTGGACGCTATCTACAATAATCTGCTTTGAGACATTGAGCACGATCTCATCGCCGGCACCAGTTGCTGGAACGCTTAACATTTGTTTTATCAGCCCGAGGTTATCACTGAAAATCGTTAGGTCTGTCGTAAGCTCCCCGGCACAAGCGATCTCAACAATACAGCCAGATACCAGGGCTACCACGAGAAAAGCTAAGATGTACTTCATTTTCGCACCGCCTCCTGTAGTAAAAGCTATTCGACTAGTCCTTTGTTAACTATAGAGTCTGTCGAGCAATTAGGCCATGGTTTTGATCATTTCCTGGGTGATCTGATACAACAAAGGTTCTCCATTCAGGTATCGTCTACACTCATCCACCATGTACTGGGCCATACGTCGACATTCCTGACCCATGGAGCCAGCAATGTGTGGTGTGAGGATGACATTGGGCAAGGTGTACAGTGGTGACCCTTCCCTGGGTGGTTCGGGGTTGGTTACATCCAGTATAGCGGTGATATCCTTCCGTTGTTGCAGGACCTCAATGAGCTCTCCTTCGTGGACTAAAGCTCCCCGTGCTGTATTGATGAAAGTTGCCCCTGGTTTTAGCTGCCGAAAGTGTCCTCCTCGGATCATGTTGCGTGTATCGGGGATATTAGGAGCATGGAGGCTAACCACGTCACTTTGGGTAAACAGTTCATCCAAGGAGACCTTAGTAACCCCTAAGGCCTTGGCTTCCGCATCGGAGAGATAAGGATCGTAGACGAGGACATCTACCTCAAGATTGGTAAGCAGTTCGCGGACGTGCCTGCCAATCATGCCCATACCGATGAGACCGACGGTGCTTTCATAGGCACCAGCCACCGGTAGGCGTCGATATCCTTCGGGTCCTGTGCAATTGCGGCTGTGTGTGAAGACCTGTTTCAGACTCAGAATTACTAGACCAAGAGTCATCTCGGCAACCGGTATCGCATTAGCCGCCCAGGCGCTGCATATCTTAATGCCACTTTTCCAGAATTCGTCACTAACAATGTATCGTATGGAGCCTGCTGCATAAAAGATGGCTTCAAGTTGCGTCGATGCGGCGATAAAGTTTTTGTCCAAGGGCTTCATGCCCCATGTGCAAAACAGAAGCTGGACGTTTTCCATGGCTGCCAGTACGCTATCCAAATCCTGGTAGTCTCCTGCAAAAACCTCTACATCGACTAACTCCTCGAGCAGGGCTCGTTGTTTTGAACCGAAAACTAACGAAAGCATAGCTTCGTCTGCTAAAATCAGTGCCTTTTTTTTCAATCGTAGTCCTCCCAAAATCTAAAACAAAGCTGAAATGTGGAATCGTAAATCCCCCGGTGAAAATGACCGAGCAAAGTAGTCGGGTGAAAACTTCAACCCGTCAAATAGAATAAGAACAATGTTGGGGTGATACCATAATGATTAGCCTTCCCATTTAAGGAAGACTAGAACATTTCCCAAAGGCCCGGCTGGTAGGCCGGGCCCCTAATATCTTCTTTTTACTTATTCTCGTTGTGCGGGCCAATTCCTGCCCGGTTTCTCATTTCAATCCAGGGGGGGATTATGATTTATGCCGGGATGCCAGCCTGCCAGAAGAAGTAGATGAGGAGAATGGCAAAGGTAGCTACAAGCGCCATGGTCTGAAGCCCTAAGTTCGATAGACGAATGTGGGCGAAACTACCTTCTCGCTCCTCAAATTGTACCACTAGCTTTCGCATTCGCAGACGGGCTCCGTTCCTGCAGAAAACCAAAGCTGCCCATATTCTTTCACAGGCTTCTTCAAGACCCCAAATAGTCCGGCGCATCCCCGTAAGGACTATGCCACCGAGTTGCTCCAGACTTAACCAGGTCGGGGGCTGCCAGTGGAAAAGGCCGGACCTTAACCCGAACCAGCAAAGCGCACCACCGAGTCCTAGGGTAAGAACCATTCCCCCAAGGTCTTGGGCATTCCAAAAGGAAAGACTTGTTAGACTGGTCGTATCCATACCAAAGGAAGTAAGGATGGGAACCAAGGCGCTCTCAACAAACCAGTTGGGACGAGACCCGATGGCTACCATGGCGATAGCTAAGAACAATAGGCTCAAAGACTCCAAGCGGGATTCTTTCGGCAGCTTGCTAATATTGCTACGGGGTTTGCCCAGAAAGGTCAAGAAGAATAGCTTGCAGAAGGAAGCAGCGGTGCCGATTCCGACCAAAAGAAAGCATCGCTCGACCCAGACCAGCGGTATCTTGACTGAAGCTGCTTGACTTAACCCGTGATGCAGCAACGTCTTACTGGCATAGCCGTTTAGCCCAGGGGTACCGGTAATCCCCAAAGCAGCAACTAGTGTGCATAGGGCTGTAACGGGATACTGCCTCCAGAGGCCCCCCATCCGATATAGATCAGATTGACCCGTGCGCAGAACAATCATACCAATACCTAAGAAAAGTGCGGACTTAAATAGGGCATGGTTTAGACTATGGTAGAGGGCGCCTCCCAAGCCAAAACCACCGTCGCTCCCCATCAGAAAACCAATGCCAACTCCCAATATTATGTAGCCCATTTGGCTTACGCTGTGGTAGGCAAGGAGCCTTTTTGCATTGCTCTGTAGTAACGCAAGTCCCACCCCTAAAAGCATGGTGATTACTCCGAGGGTAACAAGCGCAGGTCCGAACCAACTTGCCGCCCTGCCCCACCCGGCTAGTTGCCCGGTGCGGATCAGTCCATAGGCACCGGTCTTAATTAGGATACCCGAAAGCAGAGCACTAGCCGGCGATGGCGCCACGGGATGGGCCTTGGGAAGCCACAGATGCAACGGGACCATGCCTGCCTTGATCCCGAAGGCCACCAGCAAAGAAGCCAGCCCCCAGGAAAAGGTCTTTGGATTGGTTGCGTCAACACAATTGAAGGTGAGACCACTTCCTCCGTCGCTTAATAAAACAAGGCCCGCAGCTAGAAACAACCCCGCCAGCACACTGAAGAAAAGATAGTACAAAGAAGCCCCAATTGCCTCCTTACTCTGGTAGAACACGACCCAGAGAAGGGATGTAAGGGTCATCAGTTCGAAGAAAAACAACAGAGTAAACCAGTTGCCAGCAAGAAAGACGCCAAGTACCGCGGATAGGGTAAGCAAAAATGAGGCGTAAAACACTGAAGCCCTTTTTTCCATTTTCATGTATCCTGGAATGTACCAAGCTACTGCCCACCAGATGAAGAGTGTAAACAGGGTGAATACGATCGACAGAGTGTCGGCTCTTAACGAAGGAGTGAAGATACCCCAAGAAAACTCTAGATTTAGGGGACCGGTGCTATACACTCGTTGACCGACAATTCCCCCTAACAGCAAAGTGAGGGAGGTAGTAACAAGTCCTAGTATTCCTTGGGCCCTTCTACTAAAGATGCTACCTAGGGCTCCTAAGGCGGGTATAATAATCAGTGCTGCAAGTAGCATTTTCTCATTTCCTCCAAGTAACAATCTCTAAAAGAAACTCCCAACGACCCCATCTACTAGATACGACCAAGCCAAATTGGGGTACACGCCTAAAACTAGAGCAAAAACAACGAGTAACGCGCAAGGGACAAGCATTAGGTAGGTCTCCTTGTTACCTTCGGTGGAACGGATGGGACCTGTCCCTAGAAACCCTTGGATCACAATGGGGAAAAAGTAACAGGCGTTTAGGATCCCGCTGATGATGAAAACAAGGAGCAAAGGCCAGTTTCCTGAAGATAAGCCAGCTTTCATCAAGTAATACTTGCTCCAAAAGGCTGAGACCGGTAACATCCCTACCATGCCTAAACTAGCGATACCAAACAGGGCAAAGGTCCATGGTAGTGTTCGTTCTAGGCCCGCAAGTTCACTAACCCGAGTCTTGCCTGTGTTATGCTCAATGGCTCCCGCACAGAAAAACAGGGTGATCTTTATAATCGAATGGTTGAGCATATGAAAGATGGCGCCAGATAATCCGAAAGATGATAACGTAAAAGCACCAACCAGCATGTATGATAACTGACTGATTGTTGAATAGGCTAGACGTTTCTTGAGTACGTCCTGCCTTAGGGCGACGATTGAACCAGCCAGGACGGTAAAGGATGCCAGGACCAAAAGGTAGGGTCGAACCCCGAGCTTTGTAAGAAGGTCTGGGCCAAACACGGAGTAAACAACCCGCAGCAGGCCAAACACCCCGGCATTTACCACAGCAACCGCATGCAAAAGAGCACTTACTGGCGTGGGAGCCACCATTGCCTGGGGCAGCCAGCGGTGTAAGGGCATCAAGGCAGCCTTGACGCCAAAGCCAATCACAAAAAGAATCAGTAGCCACACCGTTTTCCCGCTGGTGGCCGTTTGGTCTAGGATCGCCCCTGTGCCAAAGCTTAGTGAGCCTGCCATAAATCCAGTGGCGACTATCGCCACTAGGAGAGCACCAGCACCGACTAAGCTGTAGATGATATACTTCTTTCCTGCCCTAAGGGCCTCTTCGCTTCTGCGATGGATCACCAAAGGATAGGTACTGAAAGTGAGAAGTTCGTAGAAAATGTACAATACCAATAAGTTACCGGCAAAGGCAATGCCCAGGGTGATTCCCATCGAAAGTAGGAAAAAGGCATAAAAAGAACGTTGTCTAGGATCTTGAGGCATGTATCCGTAGGAGTAGATGGCCGTAAGAACCCACAAGGTCCCGGCGATTAAGGCATAGGAGAGGGCCAAAGGATCAGCCCTAAACTGCCAGATTCCCCATTCTAGTGTGTTCAGTGGGGAGGTCTTAGAGAAGATAGTTGCCGCCACTTGCCAAACAGATAGTGCCGATAGGAGGCAAGTTGCCAGTACTATGCCCCTCCGCAGTTTCTGACTTTCCTCCGGTAGTAGGGCCACGATTACTCCCCCGATGAGTGCACTTAGTATCCCAACGAGCATAAAAGACATAATGATCCCTCAACATTCATGGAAATTTATCCACCTAGTAAGTCCCGCGCGGCCTGCCACGCCAAATTCCACAGTGGTCCTGGTGCAATGCCTAAAACAATAACAAAGACGGTCAGAATTAGCATAGAGCTGATCTGTAAGAAGGACGTTTCCTTGGTTGTTGTGGTGCCTGCAGGCACAAAGTAAGCAGTACGGATCACAGGCAGAAGGTAACCGGCGCAAAGCAAGCTGCCGAGGATGATCACCAACGAAGCAAGGAATGATCCAGCTTGAATACTGCCGCGAAGCAGGTTCCATTTCCCAATGAACCCCGACAGTAGCGGTAATCCCATTAGGGCAAAGCTACAGATAGTAAAAATTCCCATGGTTATGGGCATTTCACGACCTACTCCGGCCATCTGGCTTACCCTTTCCTTACCGGTGCGAGAGATGATGGCACCAGCGGCTAGGAAAAGGCATGCCTTAATAATCGCATGGCTTGCCGCATAGAAAAGCGCACCCGCAAGGCCCGTTGTATTCATCAATCCTAACCCTAAGAAAATATAGCCCACTTGGGCAACCGTTGAGTAAGCTAGTCGCCTTTTTAGTTCATCTTGGGCTAAAGCCAGGAGAGAACCTGCAACAATAGCCACCATTCCCATTAAAAGGAGAATGCGATCAATAGATAAGGCCTGCAGGAGAGCCGGTCCAACTATGATATAAAGGATTTTGGCCAAAGCAATGATATATCCTTTCACGGCTAATCCTGAAAGGATGGCACTAGCTGGGGTCAAGGCTGCAGAATGGGCATCGGGTAGCCAAAGATGCAAGGGAAATAAAGCCGCTTTAGTCCCAAATCCAATGACAAAGAAACTGATCGCCAGGCGTACCACATGGGGATAGGTGTAAGCCCTTTGACTAAGCTCTGTGAAGGCAAAGGTCATATCTAGATTACCTGTAACTAGATAAATGAGTCCAATGCCGGCGAAAATGAAACCGGAACCAACTGTAGCCAAGAGAAGATACCTGAAGGCAGCTTTGATTGCCAAAGGATCGTCCTTTGCCGCGACAAGAGCACAACAGCTAATAGTTGCCACTTCCACGAAAACGTAAACATTAAATAGGTCATTGGTAACAGCAAGTCCGGCCAATGCTGCCGCAAGCAGTAAATAGAGGGTGAAAAACCAAGCAACCCTTTGCCTACTACGAAGTTGCCAGGTAATACCGTCTGTGGCGAAAATGGCCACTGGAAGGCCTACACCAGCAATCATGAGCAGAAAGAGGATGCTCAAGGAACCCACAGAAAGCTCAATGCCCCAAGGTGCGGGCCACCCACCTGCTGGATAAATAATGGGTGCTCTCCCCTGCCTCGCTATTAATCCGGCCAGATATAGTGTTCCTCCTAGGATTAGGCACTCCACTGTAACGACCAACAACTCAATAATGCGAGGACGTCTCTTGGTGAAAATTGGCAACAGATAGGCGGTGAAAAGAAGTGTTACAACAAGTAGTACGGGTAAGTTTTCCTGGATCAATGTTTATCCGCCTCTCTTTTGTCGTAGATGATGCGGGCATCAAGGGTACCATAGTATTTATGCAACTTCACCAGAAGTGCCAAGGCAAACGCGGTGGTGCTTACGCCTACCACAATACCAGTAAGGATTAAAGCCTGGGGTAATGGGTTAACGTAACCTACTGATTCCTTAGCAGCATCGACAATAGGTACACCTCGACCAGTGATATTACCCGAGGCAATAAACATTAGGAATATGGCACTTTCCATGATGCTAATCCCAAGCAGCTTTCTTAGGAGATTAGATGAAGCGATCACCCCATATATCCCAATGGCAAAGAGGATGAATGCGGCAACATACGGATAGTTGGCCAGTAGCCTTGATAGCAAAGATACCTTCAAGATTCTTCCTCCTCTGTAAGGGCATAGAATAAGGTAACGATAGTACTTGCCACCTTAATGCCAACCCCAAGGGTGATCACTAAAATCCACCCACCGGACAACAGCGCGGCAGGTTGTCCCATGGGCACACCAGTAGCCTTATTTGACAGGAACAAGGTCCCCTTAAAAACGCCTACTAAGCCTACGGCTCCATACCATAGAGTCCCGAAACTTTCAATTAGTGTGGCAGCGCGATCGGGCACCTTATCTGTACCCTTCTCCATTCCGTAGACAGCAGCATAGCATACTAGGCCTAATCCAACGATCATACCCCCGGCAAATCCGCCTCCGGGGGACAGGTGGCCATGGAAAATGACGTAAAGACCAAAGACCTGCATCAAAGGGAGGAGCAAGATCACCACACGTTTTAGAATGTAGTCTTTCAACTCACCTCTTCCTCCTTCCCGTTCTTCTTGCCCGTCTTTAGCGTGATCAGAACCGCGATGGTGGCAGTGAACAAGACCGTTGTTTCAATAAGTGTATCGTACGCCCGGTAGTCCAGGACAATGGCGGTAACCATGTTTATCACTCCGGTGTCTTCAACGGCTTCACCGATGTATCTTTCGGAGACATAGTTGTGGACCGGGTTACCCTCCTCTCCGTAGGGAGGGAATTCTGCAACGGTAACCAAGCCAATGTAGCAAAGAAGTATAACAACGAGCGCGTACAATACTCGCTTTACCATCCTATTCGTCCTTTCGGCTAGTGCGGCTTAGTACCGCCATCGTCAAGGCCGTCGTACCGATTCCTGCTGCCGCTTCGGTAATACCTAGATCCGGGGCATTCATTAGCAGCCAGACTACGGCCATGATCAGACTGTAAATCCCGTACACGATTACGGCATACAGGAGGTTGCGTCCAAGTACTACTGCCAAAGCACCAAGGATCAAGATCGCAAGCAGGGCCATGATTTGGTAATCAACTACGGCAAATCCCATGATCCTTCCCCCTTTTCCACTTTGATCTCTGCGGTGGGATCCACTCCGTGGACGAGTGAAGCCTTGGCTACTAAATGAGCAATAGTTGGATTGATGATCCAGAATATTGCGACTAACATGATAAGTTTAATCCGAATAACTCTGTCTGTGGTGAGCATTAACAGACCTAATGCTGTCAGTCCAACCCCAAGGGTATCTCCTAAGGCCACGGTCTGCAGACGGGCATATATATCCGGCATGCGAAAAAGCCCGAGGGTACCTACTCCAAGGAAAAGGAACGCTCCCACGAAACACAGATTAGCCAAGATGGTAGTCACGCCGCATCGCCTCCATCGTTCTGCCCACGCTTCGTTTGTTTTGCAGTAGTAGTTAGAGTATCCGCATTAACAGTGGTCAGAACCTGTAACGTACATACCACTCCTACAAAACCACAGATAACAAAGACCAAGGCTACATCAATAAACATAGGTTCACGCTGCAAAAAGGCCCAAAGCAGGATTGCCAAAGTAATATTGGTACTGACCGCATTGATTGCCACTACCCGATCTGGGGCGGTTGGTCCTTTAACGGCACGGAACAAGATGGGAAATATCAGGCAGATAGTTCCTGCGAATAGCCAGAAGGCTCCTCCCATGCTACCATCCTCCCTGCCTCTAGTTTGCGCACCTGTTCGATCAGCCGCCAAGCAAATACTCCTTGTTCTTGCTCATCGCCTAGCGCGTAGATCGTAAATTCTCCGTTGTCTGGGTTAAGGTCAACGGTTACAGTTCCCGGTGTCAGGGTAATGCAGTTGGCCACAAATACCCGTCCCCAATTGGTTTGCAGCTCAGGCTGGAAACGGAAGACCCTTGGCTCACATTCCCCACCGGAAAGGACTATTCTTGCGACGGATATATTGGACTCGACTACGGCAACCAGAAGAAGCCACAGACACCGGCCGAATCCAAGAAACTCTCGAAAGGTGGGAATGCTGGGCAATGCCTCAGCGGTACTGCCCCAGAACCATGTGGTGGACAGTGCCACTAGGACACCGATAGCCAGATGCTGAAAGTCTATTTCAGCGGATAGGATAAACCAGAAACTTAAAAGTAGTAGAAACATGATGAGACCCTTTTTAGACATAATTGTCACCCCCGGAATATTAGACGGTTACCCTTTGTGCAAGGGCAAAGTTCTTGCCCTGCGCTAGTGCAGTATGGGACCGCGAAGAGCTGAAGCTCAAACGGCGTGGACTGCAGCTAGTGCATTTTAGGGATTATTAGATTGTCATCGCACCGGAAATTAGGACTTCTTGTTCCGTCCACTCGCATGGGTAAGAGGCACCAGTTGCTCCGTATGGTAAGCAGGGCCCATAAAAACAAAAAAGCGAAGTGACCGGTCAATAAGGCCGACACATCCGCTTGGTGCACTCCTCCGGGGTTAGCTGACGGGTTTGGGCACCCAAGTTGCCCTACCTGGCAAAAACACAGGATTCACCCCAAAAATATCAGTGGGTTCCCCGTTTCCTTCACAAGAATTCGGAGAGTATATCATAAGCACAAGTACAGTCTATCATATTGCCCAGAAAAGTCAAGGGTTTCCAAAGCCAGGACCCCGTCAAAGTCAGGATGTGTATACACTTAGGGTAGGTGCTCCGTTTTAGAGTTGTTCTGTTTTCAGAATGGGATTTCCGTTTCGAACAATGACGTGGATTACTACGGCTAATTTT
>JALNWK010000018.1 GCA_023230925.1 Limnochordia bacterium | reverse complement strand
TCACCTGCCTGGCTCCAAGGGCTAGCTACAAGTTGGTTAGTTAGACCTTGTCTTGACCGGACTCTCACCGGCTAGAACATATGCCATTTCCCGGCCGCACTACACAAATAACCGCGCACTCCCCATTGCCACACACAAAACAGTCTTTGTAGCCACCCATTTTTCCCATAATGGTGGAGTCATGCACCAAGAATTAGAGAACATCCTTACCCCGGCGGGATTCTGTGTGACAACCTTACCCGGTATACTTTGCCTTGTATGTGATTTCTGTCCGTCAGACCAGAGATTTGCCTCCGACTTCCTTCACATTCCACCTCGCGATGAACACCCTTGTCTTCAGCTATACACTTCGTACAGCAGGGCGTGTCAGGAACTTGCACCCGCTAGACTATACCCATGCAGCGCACACCACAGGTTACGGACGGTAAATACTAACCGTCCGTAACTTGAAGACTCTTAATCACCTACTGGTTCAACTAACAGCCACTTCGTCTGACCCATCTGCATCTGGAAAACATATTCGGTTGCCTTCTCTGCTAGAGTAATACCGGTGAACGCATCCTTAACCGTACTCCATAGGGGCAGCTTAAGAATCTTCTCGCCGCTGCTTGATGCATGAATCGTGAAGAACCTACCATCTGTATGTAGTACGTCATCGCTATCCATGTAGACAAAAACTCCAAGTTCTGTGGCTATGGCCCGGATGATTTCACTGGGTAACTCCAAGGAACCGTAAAAGACTGAAGTCCAATCGGTGAACTTCTTTAGCGCAAAGCCAATCTCCGATGTGCCCCGGTAGTACCCTCGCACCTGCAGGTCCGGTTCATCCTCTACGGCAAATACAGGGATCCCCCGTAAATCCTTACCACAAAGAGTCCCCGCAAGCTCCCCGTCGGATATCTCCAACTGGGCGCGGGTCCGCCTATTACTAACTGGGGTTAGCCCAAAACCGGTCAATTCCTTGGTACTTGTCCCGCTTAGGAAATCCGCACCATACACCCAAAGGAGAACATTATCGTCTTTTTGCAGGTTCCGAAGTCCCGATGTTTTGCTCTTCATTGTTACCAGTAGCAAATTTTCTTCCGGCCTCAAATAAATTATCCCAGGTCCACTCACTACTAGGATAGCCAACTCCCGCCTCATTGAAGACTCGTTCATTGTAATACAGTGCAATTACCGACATGTCAAAGGGCAAACCGTGTAGATTACCATCCAGTGACATTGCCTCGATCTGGGCCGGCCACAGATCATGTCGTTCGATACCGCTTTCGGCAATAAAGGGCTCCAGATCAAGAGTGTATCCCCGGTAATGGTAGGGAGCTGCCTTAGAATCGTGAAGGTAAAAGACATCGGGCCCAGCAGATCCAGCCATACTCATCGCTAAGCGATCATAGTATATAGATGGATCGATAGTATTCAGATTAATTTTGATGTAAGGATTTCTCGCCTCAAACACCTCAATCACCTGGCAAAATCCGTCTCAAAAGTCGGGGGTATGATCATCCCACCACCACTTCCGTGGCCGATGCCACCGAAAGGCAGATTAGAAACAGACTAGTCACGACAAGACCAACAGATCGCACTTTCTTTTCGCCTCCTTATTATGACGTGTCTGGAATGCTAAATCCATCACCATTTCTAGAAAATACTACGTTCACATCACCGTTACCCCAATGACACAGGAAGAAGGTCTTTGACTCCATGAGACGAATTGACTTTAATAAGGATTATTTTGACCTCGAACCATAGTTCAAGCACTATCTTGAGGTGACTAACAGTGGCAAAGGAGCTTGTTGTTAAGTCCACCGGCTATATCCCGGATCACTCCCATTACTGGCGGTGTAATGACCACAGTAACCCCCATTGGGAACTAGTGTTGGTCCAAGGTAACAGTTTGCATTTTCAACGGGGTAATCAGTATCTTCTTCTCGATGAAGGACACTTCTTGTTGCTCTGGCCCAATGAGGTACACCGTTCCTACGGCGATACGCCAAGTTCCGGGGGTTTTTACTTTGCGCAGTTTGCAGCCAATATGGAGACCATCGGGAGTAGAGTCCATTGCCGCATTGCAGATGAAAGCATTGCTTTGCCAGCCCATGGACTTGCCCATTCTCATAGGGTACTAAAGCTTTTTGAGCTCATCGTCCAAGAAGCCGCAGAGCGTAAACAACACTATAGACTACAGGTGACAACACTGTTTGTTGAGATTCTTATCGACCTAACCCGGCAACACAAGCCCTTCGATGATCAGGCAGAGACCATTCATGTCACCTCTCCGAAAAAGGCCGAAGTGGTACATCGTATTCGCCGCTTCATTGAGACAAACTATCGCAAGAGACTATCTGCAAAAGACATCAGCCAAGGTGTCAATCTAAGCTATGAATACGCCTGTCGGACCTTCCGTCAGGCCATGGAAATGACGATTGTAGAGTACACTAACTACCTACGGATCGAAGAGGCCCGCATTCTCCTTCTGGAGCTGAAAGAAGGTCAAACCATAGCACAAATCTCGGAGATCCTAGGGTACAACGATCCATCGTACTTTTCGCGGGTCTTCCGCCAAATGGTGGGTTCCTCCCCAAGCGAATATATTAGGCATGCCTATGGGGGGACGATGCAAAGAGATTCTGGGAAACAAAGGTCAAAAAACACAGACAGGACGAAGCAATGATGGAAACGGGGCCACCACCTTTACTTCGTCCTGTCTGTATAGTCTCACTGACCTTCACTAATTTCAGTTATCTGCCTTTGCACTCGATAGACTAATTAACGCAAAGACTCCGCCCACAGCTAATAAGATACCTGGCCACAGGAAGGAACCTTTTGCAATAATCCAACCGATAATAGCTGCAATAAGCATTATAATACCAGACCACTTCGGAGAAGACATAGCAAGACATGCGCCTACAAAGCCTGCTATGGAAATAAGAACAAGCAGCCATCTCAGTGTCTCAACCTGCACAAACATACCCCAAATAGAACCAACCAAGCCTAAAAGAAGTCCTGCAACTCCCATTCTGGCACCTCCTTTCCTAAATGTCCCCTTCCTGGAAACACCGGCCCCGGGTGCCCGCCTAGGACATCAAAAGTATCGATCCCCTTCCAATTCCCACCTTACACCTTACTGCGCATTTTGTCAACCGTTCGGTCGGCATCGAACAAGCTTGTTCCAAATAACCTGTTCCGGTTATAAATCATATATTAACCTCATTGCGTTAACTGCTCCGGGAGGGTACCTAGCAGGAAATACCCGGTGAAAGGGCGAAGTTAACGTCATAATGTTAAACTTATATTCTCAACCTAATACGGTTAACCGACAAGAGAGGAGAACCCATCGTGCCTTCACAGGTAATGCCGACATTGCTTCTGATTACCCTTTGTGTGTGGACTGAATACGGCCTCAAGCAATGGTTTGAGCCAGTATTCGCCTCTAGAACCGTAGGATACGCTCACTATGTCTGCTATCGTATGGCCCATGCTGCGGTGCTCGCCATGCTGTTGTTCTTTGTGTATCAGCCAAGTTTGTGGTTCCTCCCGATAATTCTTCTCGCCTTTGCACTCGGCAGCATAGAACTAGTAATAAGTCCTGTGCAACAGCTGTTCCAGAGCCAATATGGTATTCGCTGTCGCTGGTTGTATCTGCTGCCGATGATCTGGATTGTCCTCCTGGCATTAAGCATGGCACAGGTGGCGCAACTTCGCCTGTCTCCCACCATGGAGCAACTCCATGCTTGGCCGGGATCTGCCCCCATGATCTATCTATGTACATATATTCTGCTATCCCAACCTACGAATTTTGTGATTCGCTGGCTTGTGGATAAGGACGATGACCTGTTGTTATCCGAGATGATCCATAGACCTTTGGACTGGCAAGTAGGACAAAGGGAAATGGCCGCTGCCTCTGAACCTGCGGGGATTAGCACATTACAGGCCGGAAGGGTCATTGGTATTTTGGAGCGCTGGATTATTTTCACCTTGGTCGTCATCTCCCAGTACAGTCTCATCGGGCTTGTCTTAACTGCCAAGTCCGTAGCCCGGTTCAAACAGATCCAGGATGATGCCACCTTTGCGGAGTATTTCCTGCTAGGAACACTATACAGCACTCTCATCGCCCTTGTTGCCGGTATCCTAGTATCAGGTCTTCTTGGAGGGTGAATACATTGACTTGCTTTATTGCCATTAAACTAGACTTAGTGGGGTCCCGCCGATTGCCCAACAGAGGTCAAACCCAGGAAAAGCTCATCGCCGGAGTGGCCCAAGTTAACCGGATGTTTACTTCATCCATAGCGGCAGAGTTCATCGTCACCCACGGGGATGAAATTCAAGGACTTCTGTTCCCCACTGCCTACAAAGCTTCTTTTGCCATCGTGGAGTACTTTATAGATTTTCTTTTGCCCATTGATGTCAGATTCGGTATTGGCTATGGCGCTTTAAGTACCAAGCTTCAAGAACAAGCCATCGGTATGGACGGCCCAGTCTGGTACAACGCGCAACGGGCAATGGTGAATGCCAAGAAAAAACGCAACACCATTGAGCTAATAGGGTTTGGCAAGCCCTGGGATGAGATAGCCACAGCATTGGGCAACTTACTTTGCCGATTACGGACAGGTTGGACCGCTCAACAACGCCGGGTTGTCAATCTGCAAGAAGACTATAGCACCCAAAGTGAAGTGGCACAGATCCTTGGTATTTCAGATGCCGCAGTCTCAAAACACCTTTCTGCAGCCGGGTGGCGTCATTACGAAGAGGGGCGGGAGGCGCTCTTGCTCCTTTTAGCACAGAGCATTAGCGGAAAATCAGGGGGTATACACACACCCCCTGATGACTAGTTGACCACTAGAACCGTGCACTAAGATCCGCCGTGATTGCCCCCACCAGTAGTTGGACACAGGCATCAAAGTCATTTAGATCAATCATCTCCGAAGCCGAGTGTACATAACGACAGGGAACGGAGATGGCTCCGGTGGGTACACCCTCCCGCGTTAGGTGAATCGGGCCCGCATCGGTGCCTCCACCGTCTAGAATCTCAAACTGATAGGGAATGTCATTAGCCGAGGCAATCTCTGTTAGAAACGCTTTTACTTTCGGGTGCGTTACAATGGTGGAATCCTTAACCTTAATAGCGGCACCCTTACCCAAACTCACACTCATACGATGGGCCTCAGGCGTATCTCCTGTGGGAGTAACATCAATGGCAATACCAAGATCGGGATCAATTCCAAAGGCAGCTGTTTTGGCACCCCGGGTACCTACTTCCTCCTGGGTTGTAAATACGTAGTAAATCTCATTATTGGTCTTTGGTGCTTTTTGGGCGGCAGCGACTAACACCGCACAGCCTGCACGGTTATCCAACACCTTAGAGGTAAGACGACTACCTAGAAGGTCTACTCCCTCATGAATGACCGCCGTAGCACCAATAGAAACCTTTGCCTCCGCCTCTTCCTTGGTCGAACATCCAATGTCTATATACATCTTTCTCAGATTAAGATCCCTGATGTTATCTAGTTTCTCATGATGAATCACCCCGACGGTCCCGTCTGCAAACCGCACTCGCCGCGCAATGAGGCCAAAGGGGTTTAACCCACCAATATTGGAGAACCGAAGGAAACCATTCTCATCGATATGGGTTACAATAACGCCGATCTCATCCATGTGGGCAGCAAGCATAATCTTTTTGCCCCCATTGCCCCGTTTGATCCCAATTAGGTTACCTAGATTGTCGTGATGGACTTCATCTACATAGGGAGCGATCAATTCCTTCAAAACAGACGCAATATCATCTTCATACCCCGACGGTCCAAAGGCATTCACTAACTTTTCTATAAGCTCTTTCACAGTTCAAGACCACCTTCCTGCAAACTTTCAATGAAACCACGTACAAGGGCAACAGTCCGACTAAAGTCTTCCAGACTCGCAATTGAAACAGGGGAATGGATATAGCGGCAGGGCACAGAAACAACTGCCACGGACATCCCCGTTCGTGTCAACCTAATCTTCCCAGCATCGGTACCACTAGCAGTACTCCGCCTCATCTGATAAGGTATGTCCAGTTTCTTTGCCACTTCGATTAACCTGTCAACAACAGGACGGGAGGAAATAACAGAACCGTCCATAAAGGTAATCGCCGGGCCCTGACCAACGGTGGTGGCATGCAAATGGGGATCGATCCCAGCCACATCGGAGGCAGTGGTACCCTCCAGAACAATGGTAACATCAGGGACCACATCATAGGCTACAACCCCCGCCCCCCTACCACCGACCTCTTCTTGTACCGTAAACGCGCCGTATACAGGGAGGGTGAAATCATGCCGGAGCACCTCGGCGATCACCGCACAGCCTACCCGGTTATCAAAGGCCTTGCCCTTGATCAGACCTCCTTGGAAGGCTTCATACTTTGTGGCAAATCCCGCACAATCCCCGAGCTTTACCTTCTCCTTAGCAGCGGCTTCATCCTTTGCCCCAATATCAATACACATATCTTCGATTTTTATCGGATGGGTTCTTTCATCGGGCTTTTGCAGATGAATCGGTTTGGAACCGATTACCCCTGGTATCTTATCCTTGCCCACCAGCACTTTTTTTGCGACCAACACCCGGGGATCAATGCTGCCAACCGAGCGGAATTTTAACATGCCATTACTTTCAATACCGGTAATCATCAGCCCCACCTCATCCATGTGGGCTGATAACATGACCTTTGGCCCCGTTCCTTCTTTGTAGGCGATTAAATCACCTAAAGCATCAGTGCGTATTGAAGCGTATTGGCCAACTTCCTCCCGTAGAATATCCCGCACTTCATCCTCCCGGCTGGATACGCCTATGGCCTCAGTAAGTCTTTTCAGTAGCACCGCAATCCCTCCACAAATTCAGCATCCACTTCACTAATAAACAGAGCCATCAACCTGCCAGCCTTATCAATATCTGCCAGGTCCAATGTTTCAACCGGAGTGTGCATGTATCGTAAGGGGATCGAGATCAAAGCCGTCGGAATTCCCGCTGCTGTCACTTGGATGGCATAGGCATCAGTACCCCCTGGATACGGCGAAGGATCAACAGCATAATCGATTTTCCAATCGTCTGCCACAGCCTGTAGCTTGGCAAACAGTTTGGGGTGCACATGGGGTCCAATACCCACCCCTGGGCCACCACCTAGTTTTAGCGTCCCGGATACGCCAGCCATGTCTCCATGGCCAACATCAACGGCAATGCCAATTTCCGGTAATATACCAAAGGTACTAACTGTGGCACCCCGGACACCTACCTCTTCCTGAACAGTGGCCACAAAATAGACATCGGCACGATGCTGGATCTTCTTCAGGGCCAGGCAACAGGCAAAAAGGGCAGCCACTCCCGCCCGGTCATCCATGACCTTCCCGGCCAATTTGCCGTTCATCTCTGTGGGCTCCTGTCTAATGGTGATCATATCACCTACGGAGACGACTTCCTTGGCCTCATCTCCACTTAGACCTATGTCGATAAATAGGTCCTGCATTTTAACCGCTTTGTTTCGCTCATCAGGCTGTTGAACATGAGGTGGTTTGGCACCGACGACACCTAATAGCTTCTGCTTTCCATGTACAATCACCTCGGCTGCAGGAAGAATGCGCTGATCCACTCCACCCATACTAGAAACCCGCAGGAAGCCATCATCCTCGACCTTGGTGACCACAAGGCCAATCTCATCCATGTGGGCGGCTAACATGACCTTCGGTGGGGAATCCCCTGTACCCCTTTTCAGCATGATCACATTGCCTAGGGCATCTTGCCTAATCTCATCCACATGGGGCGCAAAGGCTTTTTTCACCACCTCTGCTACAGCATCTTCATATCCCGAGACCCCCGTTGCATTTGACAGCTCTATCAAGAACTCTTTTACATCCATCTCTTCCCACCCTACCATTCTGATTGTTTCTGTTACCATACTGATATATTCCCTAACGAACCGTGATACCCTGCATAAATAGCAAAAAAAGGCTATCGTAGGCAGAATGTATCCATCTTAATATTGACTTTTCCACCCAAAATATTAGTAAACATCGAAATGGGGGTCACGGCCCCGCAAGGTTGTTAGCCTAAACTAGGAAATCCCTTCATATACTTAAAGGAATGATGTGACCTGAACGGTTGGCCCTTGACTCCACAAATTCATTCTTCATGGTATACTAGGAAAGGTTAAAAAGTAATTGGGGAGGGTTACTTGTGAAACGAGTCGGTATCTTAACCGGAGGAGGAGACTCCTCGGGAATCAATAAGGCCATCGTAACTACAGTAGGTATGCTGGTCAACGCGGATATTGAGGCCGTTGGCATCCAAAATGGTTGGCAGGGACTCCTAGACGAAAAATGGGACACGCTAGAGCTAGAATCCTGTAGGCAGTGGGAGTATCAACCGGGAACCTTGCTGGGCACAGCCAGGACCAACCCCTTTGCCAGCGGACAAGAGCAACAACTATTAACCAATCTTGATCGGGCACAGCTTGATGGTTTAATTGCCATTGGCGGTGATGACACCCTCTCGGTGGCCCAAAGGCTCTCATCTTTAGGTGTTCCCATTGTGGGTATCCCCCAGACCATTGACAATGATGTCTACGGAACAGAGCGTTGTCTAGGATTTGATACAGCTTTACACGCTATTGCCCAAAGCGTCAACTCTGTTCGCAACTCAAACAATGCCCATGAACGTGATATGTTAGTGGAAGTCATGGGCCGGGAAACCGGCTGGTTAGCCATTTTGTCTGCACTGCTGATCGGTGCGGACTATGTACTATGTCCTGAGCTAAACACATCGATTGATGGACTGATCGAGAGATTCCGGCAGCGCAGCAGCCAAGGATGTCACAGCTGTGTTGCTGTTGTAGCCGAGGGATTTGACATCTCCTCCCGGAGTAACATGGAGATCGCCGATGATTTTGGCAATTTCGAACTGGAGGGTATTGCTTACTCCATTGCCCAACTTGTGGGTCAGCGAACCCGTAAAAAACCCCGGGTGCTGGTAATGGGTTACCTGCAGCGGGGGGGAAATCCTACTCCAACGGATTTGCTACTGGCCACGCGGTTTGCCGCCCGGGCAGTCTCTTCACTAGTCCAGGGAAACACCGGGACAATGACAGCCCTACGACAGGGTGCCATTGTTGACGTACCTCTTACCGAGGTCATTGGCAAAAAGCAGTATGTTACCGACCAATGGCTGCAGCTTACTTCCCTAGAACTTGACTTATAGGGTGATCAAGAAGAACCGCCTTTCTTTGTCCAAAGAAAGGCGGTTCTTAGTCTATAGACTCAAATTCTTGGCTGCATCAACGTAGGCACCCACAATCTCCCCGAAAAAGAAGGTATGAGAGGTAAGGGGCTCCGCCGAAGCGGTATGAATCACCCGACAGGCATAATGAAGATTCGCCTGTTCAATGCCCGGAGTGGCAATTCCCGGCAACTGCACCGGCACAAACCCCCGCTCGACCCACTTATCCGTGTCCCTTCCCGAACGGGTACCGCAGTAGTTGGCATCGTCATCCATAGTGGGAGGCTGGATCGATACTACAAATTCCCCGGTCTTTGTGATCAAAGGATGACTAAACCGTTCAGTGCGAACCGGTACAATAAACACCGGTTTAGACCATTGGAATCCAATAAATCCCCAGGATATGGTCATAACATTGGGGTTTTTGCCCTCCTGGTTAGATACCAGCAAAACACCCTTTTCCAGTCTTTTTACCGTGTAATCTACATACTCCATAGGTGCACATTGGCGCAGCAAGACTATCCCTCCTTGAACTAAAACTCCACCAACAACGTCTTGATCTCAAAGGGTTTCACTTCTACTTCCACCCTCTGCACATTGCTTGCTATGGCCACTGGGTTTTCCTCTACATGATTTGTGGTATAGACTTTCTTCGCCTTAGCAGGTAGTGTCAGTGATATTTGACTACGTTTTCCTACCAGCTCACCGAAACGCACGATGACTCCAGGGGAGTTCTCCGCTTTTTTCACCGCATGTAGGAAAACCTGACCCCCTTCGAGCTTTAGCATTTGGTACAGGGAGACATTTACCTCTTCGTCATCATTATGCTCGAGTGTATAGGGAACATTAAGCTCATGGGCGTGACGTACAACCTCCGCCTCCTGTAGGCTTCCTACATGGGGTAAGAAAGCATAGGTAAAGACCTGCACCCCTTGATCAGCATGCAAATCCGGCCCAATAGCTGATTTAAGCAGTGTTAGTCGCAGCTCGTTTTCAATGGTCTCATAGCCGTACTTACAGTCATTCATCAAAGCCGCCCCGTAACCCTGTTCGGCGATATCACACCACTTGTGACCACATACCTCGAATCGAGCCTGATCCCACGATGTGTTCCCGTGGCTTGGACGGGTGATATACCCATTTTGGATTTCGTAGTTGACTTCGCGGCTGAAGACATCCACCGGGAAAGCTACCTTCAGCAGTCTGTGGGTCTCATGCCAGTCAACCTTCGTCTCAAAGTCAATCCGCTTGCTTCCTGCATGAAGCACAATGTCCTGTACCCAGTTTGAGCCACTGCCAAAGGTGCGAGATACCCGAACACGGGCTTGCAGGGGTCCCTCTTCAATTAGCTCGAGGGTGCCACCTGTCACTTCCTTAACGGCTTCCCGGTAGTACAGATCAATATCCCAGGCGTCCCAGAACATCGGCAGGTCTTCCGCGAGCAGGACAACATTACCCCTTCGGCCCTTAGGTAGCACCTCACGGTTTGCTTGCTTATCATATACCGACAGTAACTGGCCACTGCGATCCACCTCTACCTTAATCAACTGGTTTTCTAAGAGTGCTTTTGTCCCATGCATCTTAACGGAGACCGGATCCTCCGGTTGAACTGGAGAGCGACCTTGCTTGATATGATAACTGCGCAGACTCATCCCTGAAACAACCGGGGCAAAGACTAACCGTTCCTGACTCCATTGGCTTGGTACTGGCTTGCCGTTTTCGTCGGTAACATACACCGGTTCATCCTTCGGGAGCACAACGTCGTTTACTACACAACTTCCAATTCGGTTGAGATCTGGATCAATCTCCTCTACGGGAATCGTCACCGGATCCTGCCGGGTCCAGTTAAGAGTGTTAACCAATACCATTTGTTTATCCTTAGCGGGCTTTGTTCCAAAATGCCGATAGATCGACTCCTTTGCCTGCTCCTTGAGTTCTAGGGCTTTACCTGCGACCTCACCATAGATTCGATGACAATCATCATAGACCCGCTCAATTGAAGAGCCGGGTAAGATATCATGGAACTGGTTCGTAAGTACGGGCTTCCAAAGCTCGGTGAGCTCTTGGGCCGGATACTTACCGGTGAGCAAATAGGCGACAGTTGCCAACATCTCCGTCTCTCTTAGTAGGAATTCGATCTTGCGGTTGTTGCGTTTGGTCCAGGCTTGGCTGGTTAGTGTCCCCCGATGCAGTTCAAGATATAGTTCACCACACCACACGGGATAATTCTCCTCGTTTTCCTCGAGCTTACTCATTAGGTCACTGATCTTCCCAAATTCAGCCTTCGGACACCCTTCCAGATCGGTGACGCGATTAGCAAACTCCAAGTTCTCCATGGTCATACCGCCACCACCGTCGCCAAAGCCTACAGCGTGCACCACTGTGTCGGTGAGCTCCTTTGGCTGAAATTCACGCCAATGGGCCCATAAGGATTTGGGATTAATCATACCATTATATGTTAGCTTAATGTAATGTGATAGGACCGCGGTGCCATCGATACCTTCCCACCTGAAAAGATCATAGGGGAAGCGGTTGACCTGGTTCCAACCGATCTTGGAGGTGATGAAATAATCGATTCCACATCCTCTAATGATCTGCGGCAGGTTACCATTATAACCAAAAACATCGGGCAACCAGAGGGTATCGGGGGTGGCATTTAGCTTTTCTTTGAAATACTGCCCGCCCACCAAAAACTGACGGATCAAAGACTCGGTACTGGGCATATTCGTATCAGCCTCTACCCACATACCCCCATTGGCTTCCCATTTACCCTTTGCCATTGCTTCCTTGATCCTGTCAAAGACCTCAGGATAATACTTCTCGGCATACTCATAGGCTTGGGGCTGACTCTGAAGAAATATATAGTTAGGGTACTCCTCCATCATCCGCAACTGGGTGGAGAAGGTGCGCCCGCACTTACGCATGGTCTCTGCCAGGGGCCATAACCAGGCAATATCGATGTGGGCATGGCCAATCATGTTCAACGTTGGTGTAGTTGGAGCGTTCTTGCAGCTAAGCAATGGTTCTAGTTTCTTTCGTGCCGCGGCAAACTGCGCATTTCTCGTTTTTACATCACTGGTATCCCATGTGATCCCATCGACGACTGCAGAAAGGGTATCTAGAATCCGGGCCCGCCGAAGACTATCCTTAGGTAGCTCCATCGCGGTTTCGAACAGGGTCATCATGTCAAAATGTAGATGCCAAGCATCCTCATTTCTTCTAACTAAGCGGCAATGCCGATATACCGGAGGATGCCACTGGCCTCTGGGAGCCTCCTGCGGTAGGGAGTCCATACTTGGTACTAGATGTCCTGCATAGGACTCAATAAGAACACTATGCTTTCCTAACGAAAGCTCAGCAGCAGACAAGGGGATCTCATGGTGCTCCCGATCAATGGCTGCCGTTGCTTTACCATCGATATATACCATGGATTCCCCACCGGTCTCCACCTGCAGAAATAGCTTACCACTATTTGCATCGGTAATCTCATAATCCGTCCTAAACCAAGCGGATCCCCATTCTTTCCCCCAAGAGGAGCCCGGGCTAATGGGCGAAAATTGCAGGTCATCAACCTGTTGGTGTCTAATATGTTCCATCGTTGTCGCTATTGTTACATCCAATTCAGCCACTGGCTCGTAGAACCCGTAGCGTAACCACCGGCACCGTTTTTCAACCTTCTTCACGTCAATCTCAGAAAACATGTCCTTATCCTACCTTTCATCATCCAGATTCAAAATGAAGGACCTTAGAACGGGATCTGCTCCACAACTGAGTCTTTGGAAAACCCCACTTTGTACTATCCAGTATTCCCAGAACCACGCTTACACTGCATATACGATTCTAATTGTTTCTATTTCATCCTGCTAAGAAAAGGCGATGCCTAGTTGACACCTTTCTTTCCTTCTTCGCGAACACCCCCTGATGCATGTTACCTGCGGCCAAAGTGCAATTCCGATCAGCTGTATGCGTATACACCATGCCACCGGCCATTGTTAATAATTATACATCGACACAAGAATTTCCTTCCGTGCCCTATGGATTCTCTCGGGTTTTGATACTCACCCCTACGGGAAAAGGAAAATACCGTTGTCCTGGAGAGAAACAACATAGTCTGCACCGCCTCTTTCAGCTCGCTCCGCCATTGTCTTACACCAAGGAGCTCGTTGGCGTTGTTTGTAGCACTCATCCGGTTCCAGCAATCCTACAACCCTGGGTTTTTTGTCTTTGGACATCTAATTGACTTAGGCTGATCTGCTTGAATATGGGTTCCGATCGATGTTAATCAACCCTTTGATATTCCACCCAGACATCGGGCATAGTCCCACGAGCAGTAGCTACGACTGATTCATCCATCCGCTTGCTCTAGTCAGCATGCACAATTAAGACCCGACATCGACAAGGTCAGGGATGACGTAATGTATGTCACCCCGTTGGATGCAAGACAAGATAGACTGTAAGCTTTACCGAGCAGTTGTTCATTCATGGGAGATTGTCATGATTGCCGAGATTTTTAGCTATTTTTGCGCTACGATACCTACCGGCTAACAACGAATCATGTTGCGCTGCCCTGTGAATGGGCAGTGCGGCCACATAATAATCGCATCGGAGCTTTGTTCCAGTTTCATGCAACTTTTGTCCTCACGACAGACACGAATGGAGATGCAGTTCTCACATACTCGCCGCTTTCCCAGTAGGCGTAGCAGTTCTCTTCTGTTTGACCGACATTCCCCCGGCACTCCATGACCCGTTGACGGACAGAATCGACGACTCTTAGCGATCAGGGGTGATTGGTTTCAACATCCTTATGGCGCCCCTTCCCGCCAGGCAGGTCGGATAGCTTTCCGTGTTCTTCTTTAGGACCGGTTTGTGGTTCTGCTCTTACCCCAGATGACCTGCAAATACCGGCGGATATGTCAGCATGCGGTCTATCACCACAGTCAGCACCAATTTTAGGCTTTTGGCCTACGCCGCGAAAGCACCTTGCTCAGTGGATTTTCCTGGATCCTGGTTCCTTTCTGTTAGAGCATAGATGATCACTATTTCGGCATATACGTCTCAAAACGTGATAACGCCTTAGCCCCACATGATTGGCGCACCACTAGCTGCGGTGTAAGGACATAGTTCAGCGGCAGCTTTCCGTCGATATGTTCGAGCAGCATCTTGACCGTTAAGCCACCAAGGTCCGCCTTAGGATGGTGTATGGTTGTCAGCGCAGTGGGCAGTAGTTCGGCGATGGCCACATCATCATAGCCGGTGATAGCCACATCATCAGGTACCCGTAGGCCATGGTCCATTGTGGCTTGCATCGCGCCCCAAGCGGACATATCGTCACACGCCACCACTGCCGTCGGCGGGTTGGGCAGGGCTAGTAACTGTTCCATGGCTTCATAGCCGCTGCGCCAGTCATAGCGGCACGGTTTCACCAGTTCTGCATCATAGGCTATTCCTGCCCCCTTAAGGGCCAGCATATACCCAGCATATCGCTCTTCGCCGTCCCTAGTGGTGCTCTCATGAAAATGGGCAATCCGAGTATGTCCTAGGGAGGCCAGATGCCTAGTGGCAACATATCCGCCGGCTTCATTATCTATGATGACGTAAGGAGTATCGATCTGGGGGTAATTGGAACACATTTGCACTATCTTGGCTCCCTGCGCAATAATCCCCCGTAGGTACCTCTTCCCTTCGTTACTAGTACAAAAATCCGCGGCCCCCGGCATATAGATAATACCGTCAACCCGCTTCCGCCTAAGTGCCTCAAAACACGCCTTCTCCTTAGCAACATCGTTGTAGGTGCTATAAAACAGGATACTATAGTTGTGTTTATCCGCTTCATCTTGAATACCTTGTACTATATCCGAAACAAAGGACACAACCAATCTGGAAACCAGCAGCCCGATTAGAAATGTGCGCTTCTTGACCAAGGCCCGGGCATTTAGGTTCGGTTCATAGTTGAGCTTCTTCATCGCCGCGTATACCTTTTTTCGTGTGGCGTCGCTTACTTTGTGCCGATAGGTATCGTTAATCACCCGTGAGACTGTACAAACTGATACACCAGCTTCCTGTGCAACGTCTTTCAATGATACAGACATCGATTAACCTCCAGACACATCTAAGTTCAACTTCGTTACGCCAGGATTAGAGGGAACCCAAACCTCTGCAAAACACAGGGACCGAGGATCACCTCGTTCGGCCAAAGACGTGGCTATGGCTTCGATAGTACGCGGCACAATACCTTCAAAGATCACATCATCGCCCCGCGTAATCCGAATTGGCCGATCAAGGTCCATCATCTGATCATGTAGCCGGATCCGTAGCCGTCTTACCGCACAACGCTCAATCCGAATCTCTTGACCTGCGTAGGAAGCCACCACTGTACCACCGGGAAAGCATTCCGCTTCTTTCGCCCCTAGCCAGTAAAACCGCGTATGGATCACGTCATCCTGTTTCCAGACCACCCGTGTCGGATAGGGATCCCGGGTGAACTGGGCCATCCAGCGTAGGGCGATCCGGTCCGCCCCATTCATCCAGTGACCATACTCAGGATAAATCTGTACCCAGTGTTCATACCCTTCGGGATCAGCCGCCTTCAGTTCGTCCAGCCACTCGCCCCACTGGGCGGCCACCATGTTCCGGTTATAGGCTGAGTCTTGACCACCCATCTGGATTGTAAAACCGATGTTTCGCAACCCATGGGGCTTGGCATCGTTAGGGTGTCCTGCCATCATCGCTGCAGCCGCGAAGCGATCGGCCATGCGAGGAGCAAGTTGGTATACCCCATCCCCTCCAGCCGAGTAACCCGTAAGGTACACGCGATTGGGGTCCACCTTCTCGAATACAATCATATTCTCAATGAGAAGATCCAGCAAGGGATCAACGTGTAGTCTGTGCCACATGTTCCAGCAATTGCTAGGAGCACGCGGCGCTAAATAGATCCCCTCTTCCAACTGATAGAGTCTCTTTTGATTCTCCCATTGCTGATCATTAGATTCAACACTAGTAGACCCACCACCGTGTAAGGAAATGTAAAGACTACGCATCCCATTCACCGGTTCACCAAAAACCCTATAGTAGAAGGGCATATCAATGCGAAGCTTTCCCGTTCCAATGTAGACGACCCGCTCATCCATCATATCCTTTCGTTCGGAAACGATCTGCTTTGTCCAGGCGTCCCATAGCAAAGCCGCGGCGGACTGAGCTTCCTCTTTGCTCAAGGGCTGCTGTGCAAAGGGCTGTTCGGCTAGTGCAGGTCGCTGTGTGGCATCTTTGTTTAGGTGTTCCCTAAGTGCCTCAATTGGACTACTGTCCTTTATTGCAGCCTGCACAGAACCTGCCATGATGAATGCGAAACAAAGAAGCATGACTGACATCCGCACATCTTGTACCCCCTTTATTTGCAGAGGTATATACGCTTATCCTTACATAGTATAGTTTCGAGGTCATTTGCACAACTCCTGCCTCGAGTGCGTGAAAAAGCAATGCGCCACTATCCACAAACGGGCGGGGTTAACCATGAAGGGTACGTACCTATCCAGCACCCGGTCTCATATAGCTTTAAGAAAGGGAAACCAATCAATTCATGGACGATTTTAGACAATCTTGATTGAGAGCCGCTCGGATCTAGAACATTAGCTTTGAGGAGGAAATGAAGATGTACTGCAGAGGATGCGGTAGTGAACTGGCATCAAGTAAGAAAGCCTGCAATGAATGCGGGGTCCACCCCCTAAACAGCAGCAATTACTGTCAGAATTGTACTAGTCCGACTAAACCCAACCAGGTAAGATGCACCCACTGTCCGGCCTTGCTAGTTGGCCAAGGTGCCCCCCTCGGTACAAGAATTGTCTCTTTATTAGTGCCTTTGTTTGGAACCTTCCTATACTTCATGTGGTACTATAAGCGTCGCCAAGCCGAAACAACCGCGGCTGTGTCGACCCTGTAGGAATAAGGACCCGGGTAGGGGAGCTGATCATAAGCCCCCGAACGGGTTCCATAGCCCGGCATTGCCTATCCAGCAATCCGCCTTTCCTTACGAAAAACGCAATTACTCAAGAACTCTTCTTTGACTGCCACTCCAACCCCCGGTCCCATAGGCACATCGATGGCACCATTCTTGAGCTTTAGCGCAGGTCTAACCAAGTCCTCAACATAGAAACGATCTGTCGGCTCCACATCCGCCGGATAGACAAAACCGGGTAATGAGGCTAAGGCCAATCCGAAACTTTGTCCTAGACCCGATTCTGGCATGGTCCCGCACCACAGGGGAATGCCTTTTCCTTTACAGTAATCATGAATAGCCAAGGCAGGTCCCAAACCACCTACCCGCTGAATCTTGATGTTGACAATGCGGCAGGCTCCGATAGCTATGGCTTGCCGAGCAGCGTCTAAAGACGTAATCGATTCATCTAGACATAGAGCAGTATTAATTTTGCTCTGTAGGTTGGCATGATCGATCAAGTCTTGCCATCCTAAGGGCTGTTCGATCATGGTCAGTTCATACTGATCCAGTGCTTGAAACACGGACACATCCTCTAGGGTATAAGCGGCATTGGCATCAACCTGAAGGGGGAAATCTCCAAATCTCTGTCGTAGATACCTGACAGGTTCCACATCCCAACCGGGTTGGATTTTGATCTTCACCCGGCTGTATCCTGCCTGTAGACATTGCTCCACCCGATCACCTAGTTTCTCGGGATCTGAGAATATGCCCAGGGCTACACCAGAGGGGATCCTCTTGCGGACTCCGCCCATCACTTGAGAGAGTGACTGTCCTCTCATCTTTGCCCAAAGATCCCAAATAGCAGTTTCTATTCCAGCCTTGGCAAAGTTGTTACCCCGGATTCCTGTAAGATGCTTATCCACTTGCCGGGGATCTTCTAGGTCCCATTTTAGGGCTGCGGGAATAATGAAATCCTTTAACATATGGGTGACAGTCTCCAGGGTCTCAGGATTATAGAATGGTCCTGGCATGGGAGCACTCTCTCCGTAACCAACCCACTGTCCTGAAGTGACCTTTACAACAACAGACTCCCGCGCCGAAAGGCTTCCTGAACTAATAACGAAGGGTTCCTGCATCCCAATCTTTACGTGATATAACTCGACAGAGTCTATTCGCACATCTCTTTCCTCTTTTCCGTTTATAGTCCGAAATTGGCTATGTGTATCCAAGGACGATATCCCTTACTATAGGGACTTTCTCATGGTAATGGCGCCATGGGGACAAAGGGCAACACATAGCCCACAATTAACACAGTGATCGTTGGGAGCAACGGATCCCCCAGATCCATCCAGCCCCCGATGGATGCAACGGGAGATACAGATTCCACAACCGGTACATCGATCCTGGTCTATGTATGGTTCGTAGCACGTAGTGCGGTCCACTTGATCCATGCCCTTAATCCGATCACATACCATTCCCCGGATCTCTTCGAGATTGCCAATCTTCTCTTTTTCCATGTACCGCTTTAGATCAGCGGTGATTTTGCTAATGATCGAATACCCCTGCAGGTAAATGGCACTGCAAACCTGCACCGTCCCTGCACCAGCAAGAATGTATTTCACTACATCCTCAAATCCGCTGACCCCACCGCTAGCACTGATCTCCACTGGAATCTGTGGTGAGATCAAGCTAATCCAGCGTAAGCCATAGTGAAGAGACCACATGCCGCCAAAGCCAGCATATCCTCCGTGCATAATGGAAGCTTTGCTGTTGATGTCTATCTCTAGCCCGGTAAATCGGTTGAAAAGGGTCACGGCTCTAGCACCCACATCATGTAGGCTTTGGACCACCTGGAGAGGTGATGTCAACTGGGGACTTAGTTTCACGATCAACGGTACTGTGGCTACATCCTGGATAGCACAAACCACTTCCACCAGCTCCGTCTCCACCGACCCTCCTAGGAAACTTAATGAACCATGGGGACAAGATACATTTACCTCAATGCCATCAATTCCCGCATCCTGCACACACCGAATATAATCGGTCCAGTTTTCCTGATCCAAACAATCGACGTTAGCAAACACCGGGATGCTTAGGCGTTCCTTCGCCCTAGCTAGCTCTTTGGCATATTCCTCCGGTCCCAAGCCCGCTGCCTGTTCATAGGAATACAAAGTGGTACTTTTCATGTTCGCCAGATTCCTCTGCAGTAGAGAAAACCGAGGTGAGGGAGATTTGCGCATAAGGGCTAGATCACTTAATCCTTTGGCGATCACGGCACCTGCGCCATGGTCTTCAGCCCGCATCATTTTATCTACTGTGTCAGTAATCCCTGCAGAACCCACGATTATGAAGGATGATAGTCTCTTACCTAAAAAGCTCACTTCCAGGTTAGCCATCTCAATCACCTACATCGCAATTCCGTATATTGTCCTTATAAAACAAAAATAAAAACTCGCTACCCGAGCATCAGCTTGTAAACCCTACGGGGCCTACCTCTCCCCGCTGGTTGCTCTTCCCCTACCACCACTGCCAGTTTGGCCTCTTCCAAAGCTGCCAAGATCCTGCGAGCTGAACGGATCGTAAGCCGCAAGCCTGTACTAACCTCATTGGCCGTTAGCGTATCCTTTCCCAACATATCCTGCAAAGCCATAAGCTTACTTATCGTCGCCACACTTAAACCCGCCTGATCTGCGGCGGCAATAACCAGTGGATCTTCGGTACGGTTAGAGTATCTCAGGGCACTGGCATCAGCTAAGGGACCGATGGTTGAACCATCCTCTAGCATCACATAGACTGTGCCATAATCTTCATGCAAGGACTTAGCCAAGGCCGCCTTGGCGTTTGTCTCGGCATCCAAAATGGTCATGCCTGTGCCTAGCCCCACAGCTAACACTACATCCACTTTACTGCGAACATCCTTAATCATGGAGACAGCCCGATCGAAGTGTTCATCCCCTAGTGCTCCCCTGGTTACATAAAGGGTATACTCCCCTGCACCATCAAAGGCTACAGAACCTTGCATGTACTCAGCATGTTGCAACAAGGCACCGTGCAACTGCAGACTCTTTCGCTTATTTAAGTAGTCAGCTACATCGTCAGTACTTTGCCAATCCACAATTTTAAAGATCCCAGTAGCAATTTGGGCAGCCTTGCTCCGTTTGGTTTCGAAGAGAATCTCCGCCGTTTGCAGGGCTTGAACGATGGAGTTATAGGTTGGCGTAATCCGGTATACATTAAGGCCTGCCCTTTTTAGATGCTCATAGGCAGAACTTAAACAGGTGATCGCCACAGAAGTCTTGCCTTCCCTATGCAAGGAGCTGTGAAACTCGAGCAACTCCTCCATGGTAGCACCATCTTGGCTGGCATGGCAGTACACTGAATCGAAGGATAAACCTAACTCCGCGTACAGAGTTTTTACCTTGTCAAAGGCTAAGGTGTCCAAGCTAATCTTGGTGATGTCCCCTTTTCCATAGTAGAGGATCTGGATTAAACAGCGCATCAGTCCCGTTCCATCGTAATTAATGTACACCGACGGTTTGGTGCTTAAGCCAAGACACAGCTGGTAGGGAATAGGTCCGGTAAAAAGCAAGATATCGGCCTGTTGATGGTTCTTGCGTACAATATCCACTGCCTCAACCTCACGGGAATAGGGCAACGGAAGCACGCTAAAGGACCATCTACTATCTAAACAAACCTTTTGCACTTTTTCTACAAGATCAAAGGGACCAATAATGGCTAACTTTCCCGGCATAGACCAAGTTCACCTCAAACATTTGACCGTAATATGGGTTTAATTCGACAAAGACAGACTCATTCCCTGCCTAATCCTCCAGGTCACAATACATTCATCAAATCCTGCAAGGTTTTATTTAACAATGCTTTCTCGGCATCATCTAGCTGATAGCCCGCTGGATCATAGACGCTCTCCGCTGGAATAATCCCTTCGAGTGATAAAATATGGAGCAATCGAATGATATATTTTTCCACTGGGTCTCCAAAAACAACCTGTGCAAAATGATCGATAGCATCAGAATTACGCATAAACCGATCAAAGTCGCCAGAGATATGATCCTTGAGCATATCCACCTGAATCCCTGTACAGACTGCGCCAAGACCAATAAGGGCAGCCGTTGCACCAAGCATGATAGAATATCCCAAGAACCGGTCTTCTCCAGTTATGACTAACTTGTCAGGGTGTCTTCGGTGCAGATGAAACACCACATTCTGATAGGTAACCACCGAGTCTAGGGTGGCCATCTTAATCCCAATTATCCTCCGGTCGGCCATAAGCTCATCTAGCAGAGCAAGACTGTAGGAGACTCCACCGGCCGTCTGATACAAGTAAAACAGAACCAAAGGTAATCCCACATCGGCAATTTCCCTGTGATAGTCAATGATCTCTTCCTTTGTCGTAGCAAAATTAGGTGGAAACACCAATAGGGCATCTGCTCCAAGCTTTTTAGCATGCGCGGCCATGGCCCGGGCCTCTGCTACCTTAGTGGTAAAGGACCCGGAGCCTGGTGAAGCACCGGCTCCACAGATGATGAGTCTATTGGGAAGGGCATCCTTCCAAGCTGCAAACACTTTCTCCCGTTGCTCCTTGGAAAGCAACAAGCCTCTCCCTGTGTGTACCCAGAGGGCCACACCACCAATATCCTGCTTACTCATCCACCTTACGTAGGACTGCTGCCCCGCCTCGTGAATGTCCCCTTGGGAAGTAAAAGGCACAGGCACCGCAGGTATAATGTGATTACTGATCATGTATCCTATCTTATTCCTTTGTTCAGTCACCCCACAAACCTCCTAAAAACATCTATGTCCTTTAATGGTCCCTTAATAGTTTCGTCACATCTGTGGCAGATTCCTGCTTGGTGGATTTCGGATATTTAGTCTACTCCCATGAGCACCGGGTATCGAAGGCTAGACTCTTGTTCTCTTAAGGGAATCGAGAAACTTGGCATCCCCGCGGCATAGGGAGCAATCTCATACAGACCAAAAAACACCACCAAGTTTCCTTCTTTCAGGTAGAAAGGCTGGGTTCTATCGAGATCCTTCGCCTTAAACTCCGTGATGAAATATCCATCGGGATGCTCGGTCAGCTCCTGAGTAATGCGCTGTGCGATGGACTCCTTAAACTCATCTGTCATGAACAGGTCTTCTAAGACTAGTATTCTACCTGTAACCAACTCAATGTTATATGCCTGTCGGTAAGTCATCCCATGGGCTCCCCCGGTATACTCATAGAACGTAAGAACCAGACTGAGAAATCCCTCTTGGTTGTGCATCACTTCATAGTCGGCCACCGCCTCGTAGGGCCAACAGGGCAAATCCGCCTGGGATGCTTCTTCATGCCATTTCTCTGCTTCATCTTTGAGGGTTACTACATACTCCCGGGACCGGGCAAACAGCCGGTTCATCGCATCGATCCAGGGGAAATCACCCACCAAAACCGGAATCTTCAAGCTGATTTCAATGGTTGGTAACTCCTCCTCAATACATTCTGTCTTGACTGTTACCCCTTGACCATGGACAGCAAATGTGGACAACAAGAGAATAATCAAAGCGGCTGCAAATATCTTACTTTTCATGGTATGCCCTCTTTCCTTACGTTAGCCGATCACAGATAGCCACAGGATGTCTTCTCCGCTAGATAGGGCAATCCCTTCGTTATTCAGTTTAAAATAACATGTCTTTGATAGGTGTGGACTCGGTGGGATAGCATATAGAACTAAGAACCGGGGAAATACGGCCACCCGGTTCGTCTTAAGACTTGCTTCTTCAAGGCTCCCATCCATTGCTTTGTTGAGCCTTTATTGATAATTGGCGCCCCGCGTTTACTAGTTGCAGTCCGCGGTAAGGGGACCAGCCAACTCCCTTAAGAAAAACAGCTTTCCCGGCAGAGTGGGCATAAATGTGGAAGGTATCCACATATCCGGGCCATACCGTAAGGTCGTCCACAGACTCATCCCTTGCCACTGCATCCCCCTAGACAATGCACCGTCACAACCACCAATAATATAATCGGCCTGTAGGAAAATGCCCGGTCCAATGGTGTTAGCTCTGCAGGGAACAAGGGTCGTTCGGCTTTTGAAACTGGTAATCGCGTTCTGTTCAATGGTGAGGGGATGAAGCTTCGCCCCCAAACGGTAGGTTTGCTCTTTCCATTGCTGCATACTGACAAAGTCCTCAGCAAAATGGGGCTCCCAGAAAGCAATGTGGCACATGCGACCAATCCCGAAGATCAGTACGACTTTGGCTTGTTCTTCCCTCAGGCGCGCTATCTTCTCCCCATACTGGGGCAGACCCTCTTGCGTGGCAAAGTTCCGTTGACTATTTGGAACTGTAAGGGCGCCTAAGGGACCATAGAAGGCCTTGTTCATTGCGTTTTGGAACGCCCCTGGGTTATCCGAAGGTAAGGTATTCCCCTGGGCATCGCTCCACTCATCCATGTTAAATCCATAGACGTGATCGCACTTCACATCCCATTCCCTAAGGAAAAAGGTAGCCCATCGATACATCCCCATAGGTCCTACTGGGAGTATAAGCACAAGCTTCCTGCCCTCCTCCCTTGCTTTTCTGATCTGCGAAGCAATCTCGTGACCCATGTAGACATTGAAGTCAGCTACGTTCTCACACGCCAAAGGGCTAAATCCTTCATGCCAGAAGGACTGTCTTTCGAAAATGCGCTCTGGATCATTGGCACAACAACGATCGATCTTGGCCATATCCCAACCCTTTGGGTAAAACCCATCCAACATAGAATTCTCGACTGTACGCATAAAATCCATTCTAAACATCCCTCCTCTTGACACTGCTAATTTTGAATATTCTCACCGGACCTACGAAGTATTGTCACTTAACCACTTACCCCTAGGGAAGCAGTCTTTTTGTTGTTAAGCGCGGCCAAGCATGGCACTGGGTGAAAGCCTCGGCATACCCCACTCCGCATTGCAGACCCCGGAATCTAGCACATGTGCGCACAAATTCAAGGAAATCAATGTTGTCGTGGACCTGCATCCATTTTATCTGACTTTCGTGGACGGCCAACATCTGTAGTTTCAGCTCGATTGTACTGGTGATATCCACGTATTCCGTGGGATTGAAGTTCACCCCTGCCAATGTATCCATGTAGTAAATTGGGGTTAGGGCGGCACTGGACTTGACCTTCGTCTGGTAATGGGAAACGCTTGCCGCAAAGGTGGCGTCAAACACTAACCTACTAACAGCTAGATGATCAGGCATGTAATCGGTGGGACTATGGGTAATAATCACGTCGGGCTGAATATTTCTTATGACATCGACTACTTTGTCCCGTTGTTCCCTTTGCCCTTCATATACCAGTAGATCACCAATATCACAGGTGATGACCTCCGCACCAATCATCGAAGCGGATACTTTAGCCTCTTTACTTCTAATACTTCTTAGCTCATCCGGTGGGATAACCGCATGCCCTAAATTGCCATTTGCCACATGACACACGAACACATCGTGACCCTGCTCTTTGTACCGAGCCAAGGTCCCTGCACACGTTAATTCTACGTCATCGGGATGACAGCTAATAGCTAGTACACGCATACGTTCAACACCTCCTTGTGAGTATCATAGGGCATATTCCTAGTAGCGTATTTAGACACAAGTACTTTTGTTTTGCACAAAAAGACACTATAATGAAGACAGACAATGTCCGATTGGACAAAAGGGGGTTATCTACGTGGCTACTAGGTATTTCAAGCAGCGACTAAGACAGGTCATATCTATTGAAGCCGTTGTGACCATACATTACTTTGAGTTCACAAAGGACTTTCACTACGAAGGTGAGTCCCATCCCTTTTGGGAGCTTGTTTATATCGATAAGGGCGAAATCGAGGTAACCGCTGGCCAGCAGATCCTGTTGCTCAAGAAAGATGAAATGATATTCCATAAACCCGATGAGTACCATAATATTGTCTGTAACGGGGTCATCGCGCCTAATGTCTTCATCACATCCTTTGATACCTCCAGCCCACAGATGAGGTTTTTCGAGAACCGCATCCTGCAGATATCCCCAGAACAGAAACTTGCATTATCCGAGCTGATGGTCGAGGGCATGCAGGCTTTCAAGGGACCCTTTGATGTGCCCTTTAAATCGAAGATGTACAAAAACAGAAAAGCACCCTTGGGGGCAGAGCAAAGGTACAAAAATCTGCTCGAGCTGTTCTTAATTGATCTAATCCGTCAGAATCTCTGTACGGCAAAATCCGAACGGGTACTCAAGTCATCTGCACAAAGTGTGGCCCACGGGACTATGCCTGAGGTTGCTCGTTTTCTCGAGGATAACCTACAGGAATCCGTAACCATCGCCCAGCTAAGTGAGATCTTCCAGATGTCAGAGAGCACCCTCAAGCAGACATTTCGAGATTACACAGGAAAACCTGTCATACAGTATCACAATGAACTCAAAATCAAAGAGGCAAAACGGTTGATCCGGGAGGAAAAGCATACCATGACCGCCATATCCCAATTGCTGGGGTTTAGCTCCGTACACTACTTCTCCCGCTGCTTCAAAAAACACACTAGCATGTCTCCTACTACGTACCGCTCAAGTCTGAAGGCCAAGCTAGACTCCTATGCTCGGTAACTCATTGTCTCGTCTCGGGAGTACTGGCCGCCACTGCATATTTTGGAGTGACTCAGATCTGCTATTCAACCCATCCATCGCAATACCAAGTGGATCCCTAACCAAAGCATGGGCCCACCGATCATATAGCCTAAGCCTACTATCCTGGCGAACCTAGTTTCCCGTTCTAGTCTCTTGGCACGCATTTGACGGCTATCGACAAAATACACCAAGGCTCCAGAGAACACCGCAATGAACATGGTCCTAAAACCATATGCTTGGGCCAACCGATTGAGCATGTTAATCCCCCTAAGTTTCATCCTTGATGCCAAATACCCAAGAGAACCCAAGCAACAACAAGGGAGTAGCAAAACAAATCGAGACCGCAAGAACCTGTTCTAGTCGGGTTAGCATTTCCGTAGCTATCTCATTGGCCGGAATCAAAGAGATGATGTACAAAAGGGGCACCAAAGCAAAGGTAAACAAGGATTGTTCTTTAAACTGCATCAGTCTGGATAGACCTAGGGATGCAAAGTAATTGTAGAGCATAGTGCTGCTGAACGCCACAGAAACCCAGATGATCATGAATGCTACCTCCAATCGGTCGAAGATCCCGCCGGGCACCTCCACAAACTTGGCTAACATACCCACAGGCCAAAGGAAATCCACGGTGTGCATCCCAAATACCCCGACAGTGGCAACTAGAATCATTAGGCGAAATACCAGGTTCAAGCCTAATCCTAAGACAGCGGCCTTAGGTGCTCGCCCAGGGATCAGCATGAAGGGCAATATTATTAGAAATACCTCATACCCTTCATAGTCACTAATACCGAGCTTCACTCCCGTCCAGACTACATCGCCTACTTTTGTGCCTAATAGAGGCAGGAAGTTTGTCCAATCGATCTCCTTAAGGGAGAATAAAAATACAGCGGTAACAAGCAAGAACGTCAATGAAAAAATGATCTCCAGTATCCGGGCAACTGGTTCGATACCGTGTTTACTGCATAGGCACTAACCAAGAGCATAGTAAGAATGATTACCTCAATAGGGGTATTGGGTAAGACAAATAACTTGAGTACGTCGGCAAAGGAACGGACAACCCGGGCTGATGTAACCAACCAAAGCAGAATGAGTAACAGGCTTAGACAAACGCCGATCCCTTTGCCTACGATACGCCCATTGTACTCCATAAACGTCTGCCCTTCAAAACGTTGACCCAATTTGATCATAATTAGAATCGGCACGAAGACAGCAAAGTGACTGACGATTAGGCTTAGCCAACCGGCCGGACCTACCTCCTGCATGAGAGTCCTCGGTAGCTTAAGTACTTCAGTGGCATTGGCTCCCAAAAACAGCATCAGGGCGACTTGCCAAGTGGAAATCCGATCATTGTCTTCTAGCATATAGAACTCCTATTCCTTTAGTCGACCACACCGATGCGGCGAATCTTGGCTTCAACTGTAACTTGAAAACTAGCCTCTGGAAAATAGACATCGTCCCACTGGTCCTTTACCTGTAAGTAGAACTCAGGTAATTGCTTGCTTAGTGCCCTCCCAAAACCTAGTACATCCACTCGAAACTCAGATTGCAGCTTCCTAATCACATCTAGCACAAGCCCCCGAAGCCTCTCGTTAACCATTTTCTCGATGGAGCTAAGCAGCTGTTGATCCATTAAGCTACCACCACCGATCTGCTCAATGATGTCCCCCTCCACTTGGATATCTAGTCTGAATATCGCTTGCCCATTTCCCTGTGAGGCTTTAATGCTTGTCTTGGCAGTCCGTAGGAAATAGGAAACCTCCCCTGTCGCTTCGGCGCGATTACCAACAATAACGGTTCCGCCCTTAATACGGTTCTGAACCAGTACAGTGGCCGCCGTCTCAACCTCGCCGAGCCATCCTACAAGCTGCCAATTCTTGATCACCGCGGAGCCACCAACTACTGCTTCATCCTCCGCTGGCCGAACCCGCGGGAGAAGAGCATTTCCAGTCTCAACCAATTCCTGCACTACCTCACCAAAGCTCTTTGTCTGAACCCTCCCTGATAAGGTTACAAACTCGATTAGATTGTCTAGATATACTCCTAGCAAAGGTTCTATCGCGGGTTTGACCTCAAGAACATCCTTTGCCTTTCCGTTGGAGATCAGAAGTTTCATTCGCCGAGAGATATCCCGATGTCGATGCAGGTAATCAATCACATCTTTGATACCTTCTCTTGCCAGTTCCTCACCGATTATCACAGCCTTCGTATGACCATAGAATGGCGATCTCCAGATCCGGTGATCCAACAATGAGCTAATCTGGCCCAAACTAGTACCAGTGGACGATAGGACCCACGTAAATCCATCGTCTCCTCCACCCCCGCCTTCTTTGCCTAGTTTCCGCAGCTTCGGGATCTCTAGGGTCATCCGATACATAATTGCTGGACCTTGAAGAAGTTTTTCCGTCTCCGATTCCATTGCTTCTGGCTCCGCAAAATCGATACCAATAGCAATAATATTTGCTCGTTTTTCAATATCTCGCATATCCCAGCAGCCACAAAGAAGCACTGCACAAAAGAGGAACAGGAGATGTAATCTGAGGTTGCTCATGGGTGATCACCAAACTGGTCAGTCCTTCTATCAGAGAGTCGATCAGGATCCTGGGGATGAAGATACCTGGGCCTAGCTTTCATGGCCAACCACGGAAAACGAATCACAGTGTCTTGAAAGGCTCTGATCCGCAAGGGACTCCATGGGGAAAGCATACTGACTCCAAAGCTCTTTAACGTAGCCAAGTGGACTAGGATCACCAGCATGCCCATAGATACGCCGAATAAGCCCAAAACCGCGGCCATGGTCATCAGGAAAAAGCGTAGATTCCTCACTGTAATGGTGAGACTATAGGTGGGAATCAAAAAGCTTGCTATGGCAGTGCTTGCCACAATGATAACCATTACAGGACTTACCAATCCCGCCCGCACAGCGGCATCGCCAATGATGATACCGCCCACAATACCAATGGTTTGACCAATTGGTCCAGGAAGACGGATACCCGCCTCCCTTAGTAGCTCCAACATCAACTCCATCACAAAGGCTTCAGTCACTGCAGGAAAGGGGATGCCGTCTCTGGCTGCGGCAATGGTCAAAGCTAGGGTAGTGGGAATCATCTCCGGGTTATAGGATACTAACGCGATGTAGACAGCTGGTAAGGTCAAGGCCAGAAAAGAACCAACGAATCGAACCATGCGAATGATGGTGCTAGCGGACCAAGATATGTAGTAGTCCTCCGGTGAGTGCATGAGTGTATTGATCGTTGTGGGCGCGAGGATGACGAAGGGAGAGTTATCGCAGATGAGTGCAAATCGACCTTCTAGAAGCCCACCTACCACCTCATCAGGACGTTCAGTTGCCTGAACTGTATCAAAGGGCGACCACCAACTATCCGAGATTAGCTGTTCTAGGTATCCACTATCCGTAAGCGAATCGATATCCACTTTGTCTAGCCGGTTTTGAGCCTCCTCTAAGATCCCAGGATCTATGATATCGGCGATGTAGACTAAAGCAACAGCGGTCCGACTTCTACGACCTAATAGGTACATTTTTATCTTAAGGCTTGGGTCCTTTAGTCTTTGTCTAACCAGCGTTATGTTCGTGGTTACACACTCACAAAAGCTATCCCTTGGACCCCGGATGACCGCTTCGGCCACCGGTTGTTCCACGCCTCGCTGTTCCCAGCCTTGGGCCCCGATAGCCAACGCCTTAAAGACAGTATCAACGAATAAGACTGCCTTACCAGCCAGAAGATAATACACTGCATCGTCGAAGGATTCAATCTCCTTTAGATCACCGATGGTAATCATGCCCTTAATCCTATCCAATAGGTCCGGTTCATCCCATTGCTTGATTTGACGGGCATCTAACATCAAAGTCTTAAGCAGTTGAGCGTTTATGACCTCATTATCCAACATACCACTAATATAGACTACAGCAGCGGAAGTACCCTTTCCCCCGACTTTGAACTCCCGTACGGTGACATCGTCAGCATCCTCGAAAAGCGTTTTGATCGTGTGTAGGTTTTTGGCAAGAACCGGAGAGATCCTTACCCCGATTCTTGAGTTGCGGACAATTGGTTCGCATTTCCTGGAAAATAGTCGTAAAATAAGACGCTTAATCATAGTACTTGCTCCGAGTCATTCTCATTGGGTTTTACTCTTAGTATGACCAGAACAACCCGGACAATTCTCTAGACTCTATTGCCATCCTTGGCACAGAACTCCGAGAATAGAGTTGTTGACATACGCTCATAATGGAAGTAGAATAAGTTATGGGCATATGTCAATAACGTGGCTCTAACACATGAGACTGTCGTAAACGCACACCAGTAACTGGATGAAGAATTCGGGAAGGGGTAAGTCCCAAGGGAGATGATGATCTTGCCCAGAGGAGACGGAACAGGTCCAGTAAGCAAAGGTCTCACCGGACGTAGGAGAGGCGGTGTCCGTGGTGGGACCGCAGGACCGGGTGGATTCTGCGTGTGTCCAAGATGTGGAGCACAGATTCCACATCAACAAGGGACACCTTGTACTTCGACTAGTTGCCCAGAGTGTGGCACTAAAATGATCAGAGGCAAATGATTGTCGGCGGTGTGCATATGCGAAAGGTAACGCCTTCCATTCAAGATTACCTCAAAGCTTTGCTGGAGCTGTCAAAAGGCGGTGAACCCGTCCGCTCCGTAGACGTTGCACGTAAGCTCAATGTGTCACGGGCCAGTGTCAACCGAGCGATGAATGTACTCAAGGATATGGCTTATATCTCCAAAAAACGATACGGCGCAATCTCTCTCACGGACGATGGTAAACAGGCTGCCAAAGAGGTGAAAAAACACAATAGGATTATTAAGGCCTTTTTGGTTGATGTACTGGGCGTTGAGGAGACTATAGCAATCAACGAAGCCTGCCATATGGAGCATACGATCAGCGCAGAGACGGCAAGAAAGCTCGAAGAGTATCTTAAGAATGTATGTAACCAAAGACATTAAGTCTCACTACAGTGTTGCTAGGCCCGGGCGTAGATCGCGATCCACCAATAGGGATTGTCTCCCTCGGTGTCGTAGTATGGATAATTGGCCGTCCACAAATCCATACCACGGCGCGCGGGTTCTATGAAGATGCGGGATTACAGCAAAGGGAGCAAATTCCACGAGTAGATAGGGAAAGCGCACACCTTAATATTTGTCCTATCTGGACTGTTTCAAGTTTGCCTGAACGATTATGTTTTCATGTACCATGATGGAAAAGCCTGTGCAGGAAACGGCAAACCCACAAACTAAGGATAAGCTGGAAGGAAGACCTCAAAACAAAGTGAGACTCGTTAGTATAACCCTTACAAGCAAACCTTGCTACCACAATGGGGGAAACGTCCTAGTGGTATTACGATAATACTTGTGGGCCATACTGATTCCAAATTCAATCGAAGGATCTAGGTGGTATGTGTGAAGGTCTACATATTAGCTGACAACATTGTAAACAAGCGAGGTCTGGTTGCCGAACATGGATTGTCCATTTTTGTTGAGCACCAAGAGTTAAAGATACTGTTTGATACCGGTCAGTCTTCAGTATACTGTCATAACGCCGGTTTGATGGGGATCGATCTCGCACAAACAGACTGCATTATCCTTAGCCATGGCCACTACGATCACTGCGACGGACTGATCCACCTCCCTCACATGGACACATTCCCTATGGTGTATGTACACCCAGCGGCCTTTGAAAAGCGTTTTAACGCTGGTTCAGGAAAATCAATCGGCATTTCGTGGAACATAGATGATTACCCCATTATTAGAAATAGACTGTTCTACAATCAGAAGGAGTTGAGTCCCTATCCGGGAGTGCATTTGCTTACCGAAATACCGATCTCAACAGACCTTGAAGACACGCCCCAAAGTTTTTCCAAGGAAAGCTCCGGACAGATAGTAGTAGACAATTTCATTGACGAACAAGCCCTCATTATTGAGACATCCAAGGGACTTGTTGTCTTTCTTGGATGCAGTCATCCTGGTATTATTAGTTGCCTTGATTACATTCAAGAAATGTTCCCCGACCAATCCATCTATGCCCTATTTGCTGGTATGCATATGGAAAAAGCAACTTCCCTCAGGGTGCAGCTCATAATCCAGTATATGCTAAACTCGAACATAAGCAAGATCGTACCCCTGCACTGTACTGGAATAGTGGCCATTAGTGAGATGAAACGAGCTTTAGAAGAACGTTGCCTGATCCTAACAACAGGGGATGTGCTAGAACTTTAGATTCTCTAGCAAAACCAATCCAGGGCAGCGCCTAAAAGGTGATGATGCCTTCAAAGAGAAGTCAGAGTACCAGACTCAGAGATATTCATGTACCAGGGGAAATAATTAAGACCCATGAAAGGACGTAGACTAATGTGAATAAGATGCCTGCCAACTTTAAATCATGCCTACAACCACGGCCTAACATACTGGTTTCGTGCAAGGGAGTCAATGGAGAGAACAATGCCTTAGCCGTTGCGTACTGCTGCAATTGCAGCTATGACCCTCCTATGGTAATGGTGGGAATAGTCCCTTCCCGTTATTCCTACCGTTTGATCAAGGATTCCGGTTGTTTCGTTGTTAATCTCGTTAGCACCCACAACAAGGCACTGTTTGACTACCTTGGCTCTCACAGTGGCAGAGATGGAGACAAACTAGAGGCCATCAACGCAAGATTAGGCGATGGTATCAGAGTCAATGCACCAATACTTGTGGATTGCCCAGTCAATATTGAATGCCGCGTCGTCAACTCTATCGTAACCGGATCCCACGAAATGTTTGTGGGTAAAGTGGAGTATGTTCATGCAGATCCACATCTAATCAAGAAAAATGGTGATTTGGATTTCAGCATGTTCGAGTTTCTCTAGCCCCTTCTGAGCATCATGCGAAGCGATCACCCCGAAATCGTTTCCGGAGCCGGCCAACTACACCGGCTCCGGGGGTTAGCTTGAAAAACCTATTGCTCAGCTTTTACTTTGGGAGCTAAAGCTTCATCAATATCCTGTTGTATAAGCTTCTGCAAATTATCTAAGACGATCCTTGGCGGTTGTTCCGTACGCCACACCGCGCCAAGTTCGTTGCGAACACGTGCACGGATCTGTTCTAACATGGGCACCGGAGGAGGAGCGTTAATCCGGTCAGCTTCGTCAAACATTGCCACGATTGGAGCTACAACCGGCAGCCCACTAATATCTAGTTCTCTGATTGCCGTCATATTCCCATTGAGATAGCCACAAGCATTAAACATCATCTGAGAAGCTTCTGCCGAGGCAAAGAACTCCATAAGGGCAAAGGATAAATCAGGACGTTGTGCTCCACTAGGAATACCATAACCCCATGGCGCGATGGCTGTAGCTTTATCGCCTGTAACGTTTGGCATCCAAGTATATCCGTACGCTGAAGGATCTACACCAAGTCCCCTAAGCTCACCCGGCAGCCAGTAACCGTTTATTTGCATAGCTAAACGTCTGCTTGCTGCTGCACCAGCCCATCCTCCGGTACCAGCCCCTATGATTAGCTCATAGCCCGGGGTATCATAGATACGTTTGATGTACTCTACGGCTGGTTCGAAACACATCATATCAACTTTGTTAGTAGTGGTGTCGTACCAATCTAAATCAAAGACTGTACTCCAAATGCTGGGAAAGTACGCGGTGCCCATGGCATCAAGGGGTTGAAGTCCCACTTGGGTTACATTGCCCTCGGCACTTAGAATGGTCATTTTCTTGTGAATTTGATAGAGTTCCTCCAGCGTCTCGGGCCCCCGATCCGCCAGTCCAGCTTCCGCAAATAGATCCTTGGAGTAAATAAGACACAGGCCGGGACCCACTTCTAAGGAGGGTAATGCATATAAGCTGCCATTGGCTGTAAAGGATTCAACTACAAGTGGAGGATAGTCGGTGGGGGATACCAATGCACTAGCTGCTAAGAACTCATCTATTGGTTGCAGAAGCCCTGCCAAAGCATACTGTACGGCAGGTGCTGGCATGGCAATCAGGTCCGGTGGAGTATTCGAAATAACTCCCAAGGTCAAACGCTCAGCGAGGCTGTTTTGATCTCCTTCAACTACAGTAACGCTTTTTACCTCAGGATGTCGTTCTGCAAATAGGTTGGCAACGTCCCTTATTCCACTAATGACCTTCTGTTGCCAGTTATTCACCCAGATAATCATCTCAACTTCATCGGCGGCATCAGCTACAAGCGGGAGCAAAAGCCCCAGTATCACAAAAGACAAAACTACAACTCTTTGGAGAACATGTCGTTTCACAATACATACCCCCTTCGCATTATACCTAATTTTCTAATGAGTATTTTATTTTACAAATCTTCCTCAACTATCAAATGGTCGCGTAAATAACTGGCTCCACATCCCATCTCTCTGCACCAAAACATAAAACTGATTCGTCATATTGACGTCAATACCAGAATACCCTAGACCGGCATCACTCCCTTTCACCTTTTACGCAACTCAAAGATGGCATAATGTAACGCGTCGTTCCACGGAATAATGATACTTTCTTTCCACAAATCCGCAGATTCTGGATGCAAGCATTATCTTCCTGTAATTTAACTTTTTTGCGCTGCGGGGCTCCTCGTCCTTCCCAGCCCCAAATCAGTACTGCAATAGCGCAAAACCCAAAGACCTTTTTTGGTGTCGATGGGGCATCTTAGACTGCACTACCACAGATTTCACACCTTAAACGCAGATTAAACCCTTGACATAGGCAACTGAATTTCTAAGGTCTTCTTTCACATCATCAGTTCCCTCATACTCAATCACCAGGGAACCTTGATACCCTACTTCCTGCAGAGCCTTTACAATATACGGTAGGTCTACATCACCTTCACCAATTGCTGTTCCCTTCACCCTTGTACCGCCAAGGCCTGTATATACGCCCTTTGTTTCGTCGCTATCTACATACCTGAAGTCTTTAAAATGGACATGCCCGACCCGTTTTGCCAATCGATTAATGGCCTCTTTGGGGTTCTCCATACAAAGCATGAAATTACCTGTATCAAAGGTAGCGGTCAAAGCTGGTGAACCGACCTCATCTAGGATTCGTTCGATCTGTGCACTAGTCCCAGCAAAGGTACCATGGTTCTCTAAGCAAAGCATGATCTCTTTGGTCTCTGCATATTCTGCGGCCTCGCTTAAACCCTCTACGATCCAAGTAAACCCAGTTTCAAAATCTATGTTTTGCTTGGCGTTACCGGAAAACACCCTGACAACTGGCGCACCAACATCCGCAGCCAAGTCTATCTCTCTTCGAACATGATCTTGCATCTTATGTCTAATGGCGGAATCAGCGTTAACAAAATCATTATCAATCGCATAGCTTAGAATATCCAGACTGCACTCTTTAGCTAGTTGAACTATCTGTTGGGGCTGAGTTGTCTTATCCGCCCAAAAATAGTCAAGCAGTTCCACCCCATCGACGCCTAACTCTGAGGCAAGCCTTACGAAGTCCTCCACAGTAAACCCTTGACGGTGTAGACTGACAACACTCCACATGCTTAATCCGAGCTTCATTCGCCCAAAGCCCCTTTCTATGCAATAACCACGATATGTATCGATACCAGTGTCCGAATTGGCACCCTACTTCTGTAAACCCTTATTCAACCAATCCCAAAAACTTAGGATATACGCTTGGCTTCATGAGTAATTACTTCGACACACACATCGCAATTCCTTTCCTTTCGCGGCAGAAACCAGTTAAATTTGGATTAATAATCCGGAATGTGGATCATGCCGGACCTTCTGTCACCAATCTCGGGTCAGCCTATAGCGTTGTTCATGAATCGTTGGTAGAGGTGTCTAGAGGTTTGGTAATTTTAGTAACCGTGTCTTCGCCGCATGTAACGCTTTTCTGACAAAGCAGCATAGATGAACCTGAATGGCGTAAGTTGGGCGTGTTTGGTAGATAGCCTTAACCATGGCCCAAGGTCCATTGTCGGTCTTCAAAGTGGGAATCTTATCGCCATAAAAGAAGTCCTCGCATCTTTTCGAGATTGCCCGCTAATCCAGCATACCGATTAGGGGCACTTGTCACAAAAAACAATCTTCACCGCCAATATACCTGTGTTTTCGAGCCAACTAGCAGAACTAATTCGGCTCCTGCATAGGTACTTCTTTAGCTTTTTGCTCTTGATAATAGCATAACGCCCTCCAAAACAGTAGCTATTGACGTGTCGAGTGCTGTTTTGAGGGCGTTTGTATTGATGCGCTGCTCCTTAGTGCTACCTCCCCCAAGATCTTAAGCGTCTCCTCCCGAAACCACTCGTGTCTGCCCAGTCTACTAAAGCCCAGTAGGACTCGTTCATCTGAACACTGGGTCAGCAGGTCCCACGTTATTGAATATTCGTGCACTTGCTTAGTGGTCTGCAATCGCCAGCCCCTTGAAGAAGCTCTCAGTAGCTAGTTACGCGTCATACGTAACGTAACAGTGCAGTTGGACGGGTCTTACACCCGTCCAACCAATTACTTCCGGCAATCAATATCCTAGTGGTCTACTTAGCAAGAACACTCCATACGCGTGCCGCTTCTGCCAATCCGTTATCTACGTCCTTTCTGCCTGCCATAACCTCTGTATACTGCTCAAACCACGCCTCTCTCATCTCCATGGAGTCAGCAGCTATCGGAAATGCGCGCATGTAGTCCATTGATTCGTAGATGTACCGACTAGCCGGCATCACTTGCACGAAGTCTTCAACCACTGACCGTCTTGGAGCAAGGAGTCCGGTATACAAATGCATACCGACAAGAGTCTCCGCAGAAGTCAGAGCCTGAATGAACCGCCAGGCTAGCTCCTTGTTCGGGCTCGCAGAGTGGATGCCCAGCCAATCGCTGAATACTACACTGTACGCGCCGCCTTTTCCTTCCAGCTTGTAGAACCCACCGACATCGTCTAGTTGATCAGGGAATACATCCCTCACTTCCGCTGGCACCCATGGTCCGGCAAGGTAAATCGCTGATTTACTTTGCACAAATGCCCCCCCTGCTCCTCTAACCGCAGCCAACGTCATTCCTGGTGGTAAGACCGTTTCCTTTAGATCGACCATAAACTGAAGTGCCTCGCGACCTGCGTTTGTATTAAACAAGGGTTGGCGCGTCGTCTCATCAACTAGCTTGCCACCAGCCTGCCACAAATACACGATATAATCCTGAATGGCCGAATGCATATCGCCCGGATACATTCTCGACAGGTCATATCCTTGTCTTAGAACTCTATCTGCCCCATCAGTCTCAGTAAGTCGCTTTACAGTGTTCAGTAGCTCAGTCCAATTCGTCGGAGGACGCGAACTATCGAGTCCACTTTCATCGAAGACATTCTTACGGTACCACCAAAGCCGGGGAGCAGTATAAATAGGTACACCGTACCGTTGTCCGTCGAAAGTAGAGCTTCCCAGGGTCGCCGGAAAAAAGTCGTCCTTATCCTCCCACGCCTCCCACTCTTTGTCGATCGGGTAGATGAGACCGAGATCAACCAGTTCCTTAATGTGCTCTGCCCCGCTCATATAGATGTCAGGGGGAATACCCCCAGCGGTCGATATAATCAGTTCATCATTACGTGTATTCCAGTCCACTTTTACAAGTGAGACTTCGACATTATACTTGCTTTCAAACTCGGGAATCACGTTCTCATTGATGTACTTGATCGCATTTGGATGCAACGAGACAAGGTGAATTGTGAGCCTTTCCTTTGCCAAGCAGTTGCTCGTCCATGCAAAGAGAAGCACCATACACACGAGTAGGATCCTCAGGGTCATTGAATTTCTTACTTTCATTAGTAGTCTCCTTTCTTAATTGACTTACTCACTTGAACTACAGCCCCTACTAGCTTCCAACCAAAGACAATATCCAATCATCCTCGCCCACGGCATCACTCCCCGTCCCGATAAGTGTAGATACCAAAAGTCCTATCGCATTCCCCCATTAACCTCGACCCGATGCTGGTCTATCGCAGTAACTCTGTGTCCACCCAACACTTAAGGAGCTTTCCCAGCAACTATTTGGATTGCGTTCCCAAACCCTTCCGCCTACATACTGATTTCATGGGTATACTATAAGTCTTCGGAATCTACTAGTATCTATGCACTTGTTTGGATTCCCAGCAAATTACTATATACCCACAACAATTCACAGGTTCGGATAGGGCGTAGTGGTCCTTCCGAGCAATAATGTGTGGTCTAGGTCACAGAACGGGACCACTACGCTATGTATTGGGTGCCCAAAACAACCCTGATTACCTGTCCTAACCGTACTTCTATCGCAGCCCCAACTGGGTCCACATCACCGTCATCAGTCGATGAATGTCTGCAACAAGCTCCAGTAACCGATCCCCGGGACATTTTGGAGCTTTCCAGGTACCATTTACATCAGAAGTAAGCTAACAACTAGCTTCATCTGAGATCTGCCCAATCCACTCGCTAGCTCCTGCAAAGATACCCATGGCTTTCCACAGAAACAATGCTTCATTCTGCTATAACTCCCAACAAACCACAAAGTTAAGTTACCTTGTCAACCCCAAGTCCATTGACACATCAATCCACAACTTCGCCAAATCTTCAAAATGCAAGGTAACCCGCATACTCTATTCGGGCTTCACGCATTGAAAGTCCCTCTCTTGTCCTGCATGCCAAGTCGCTAGCTTCTAAGAAACTCACAGTTCCTAAAACTGGCAAAACACCAGAACACGATGATAGCAAGCTTCTCCTGCTTTTTCACTCCAGGCATCTTGTCTTGAGAAACCCTAGCCGCATTACTCGATACCCAACTCAGTTTGGGTATATACGTTTATCCCTCTACCTAGTATTTCGACAAGACCAACTTAATTCCTTTCTCTTGCACCACAAAAAATTTGCTATTTTTGTATGAACGATTCGAAACGTGGCAACAACTTAGCCCCGCACGATTGACGTACGATTAGCTCCGGCTTAAGAACATAGTTCAGTGGTGGCTTTCCATCAATATGTCTGAGTAACATCTTAAAGGTTAGAGCACCAAGGTCCTCCTTGGGATGGTGTATCGTTGTTAAAGCAGCAGGAAGCAGTTCAGCAACGGTCACATCATCGTAGCCAACAATGGCTACATCATCTGGCACCTTAAGACCGTAATCAAGTGTCGCTTGCATGGCACCCCACGCCGACATATCATCACACGCCACAACGGCTGTTGGTGGATTAGATAGGGCCAGTAATTGCTGCATCGCTTCATATCCACTACGCCAATCATAGCGGCAAGGTCTAACTAACTCGGTATCACAGGGTATTCCAGCCCCCTCGAGAGCCAGTACATAACCATGATATCGTTCCTGCCCGTCTCGAGTGGCACTCTCATGGAAATGGGCAATCCGAGTATGGCCTAGGGAAGCTAAGTGCCTAGTGGCAACATATCCGCCAGCTTCATTATCTACTACGACATAGGGAGTATCGATCTGGGGATAGTTGGAGCACATTTGAACAATCCTAGCCCCTTCAGATATAACGGTCTGCAAGTATCGTTTCCCTTCGTTGCTGGTACAAAAATCAGCGGCCCCTGGCATATAGATAATCCCGTCAACTCGTTTCCGCTGCAAGGCCTCAAAACATGCCTTTTCCTTAACAACATCGTTATACGTACTATAGAACAGAATACTGCAGTTATGCTTATCTGCTTCATCTTGGATACCTTGCACAATATCCGAAACGAAGGACACTACCAGCCTTGATACTAGTAACCCGATGAGGAATGTACGCTTCTTAACTAAAGCCCGCGCATTTAAGTTCGGCTCATAGTTGAGCTTTCTCATCGCCGCATATACCTTTTTCCGCGTGGCGTCGCTGACTTTATGCCGATAGGTGTTGTTAATCACCCGTGAAACCGTACAAACTGATACACCAGCCTCCTGTGCGACGTCTTTCAATGACACAGACATCTGTTAACCCCCAGACACATCTAAGTTCAACCATGGACTAAATCGCAAGCCAGATCTCAGCAAAGCATAGGGACTCCGGATCACCTCGTTCCTCTAAAGATGCGGCGATGGCTTCAATCGTACGGGGTATGGTACCCTCAAAGATCACCTCATCACCCCAGGTAACCCGGATTGGTTGATCTAGATCCATCATTCGATCATGGAGCCTTAGTCGCAGCAGTCTTACAGCGCAGCGTTCGAGATGAATCTCTTGACCTTCATAATGCGCAATCACCGTTCTACCCTGGCGACATTCCCCCTGGCTGGTACCTAGCCAGTAAAACCGCGTATGGGTCACATCATCCTGTTTCCAGACCACCCGAGACGGATAAGGATCCCGAGTAAACTGAGCCATCCAGCGTAAGGCGATTCTGTCGGCACCACTCATCCAATGACCATACTCGGGGTAAATCTGTACCCAATGCTTATACCCATCGGGATCTGCCGTTTGTAATTGATCAAGCCATTCACTCCATTCCGCCGCAACTCTATTGCGATTGTATGCCGAATCTTGACCACCCATCTGAATCGTAAAACCAATGTTCCGCAATCCATAGGGTTCAGCATCATTAGGATGGCCAGCCATCATCGCCGCCGCGGCAAAACGGTCGGCCATACGGGGAGCCAACTGGTAAACCCCATCTCCTCCCGCAGAATAGCCCATTAGATATACACGGTTGGGATCTACTTTCTCGAACACAATCATATTCTCGATCAACCGATCTAACAACACATCGACGTGCGGTCGGTGCCACATGTCCCAGCTATTGGCGGGAGCGCGAGGAGCGAGATAGATGCCCTCTTCCAGTTGATAAAGCTTCTTCTGGTTCTCCCACTGTTGGTCGTTGGCTGCAACACTTGTCGATCCACCACCATGTAATGAAATGTAGAGACTGCGCATTCCATTCACTGGTTCGCCAAACACTTCATAGAAGAAGGGCATCTCAAGACGGACTTTCCCTGTCCCTACGTAGACGACCTGTTTCTCCATCATATCCTTCCGCTCAACACTGATCTGCTTTCTGTAGGAAGCCCATAGCAAAGCAGCTGCCGACTCGGCTTCCTCTCTGTTTAAAGGCTGCTTTGCAAAAGACTGTTCAGATAATGGAGGTCGCTTGGTGGCATCCATGTCTAGATACCCTCTAAGTGCCTCAATTGGATCGGCACTCGTTGTTGCCCCAATAGGACTAAGGATGATTAGCATAAGACAAAGAATCACTATTAATTCTCGCACAACCCTTCCCCCCCTGTGGAAAAATTCCCCTAAACTCACGGTACGTGCTTCTACACCATAGCAAACTCAATTTAGTATATACGTTTATCCCTTACGCAGTATAAATTCGAGACCGTCTGCATAATTCCTGCCTCGAATTGGTGTTTTTGTCAAAATTATGTTCGGAAGCGAAAGAATTGGTGGAATTTCGGTATTGACTGTGGTGTCCCGCCCATATACGGGCGGGACTGGCCTATTTCCGGAGGAAGTTATTGAGAAAATGTGCAGCATCTTGGAAGTAAATCTCGTGTCCACCAGCGAACACTTCCATATGGGTACGTTCGGAAATACCTAGTTTCAGGTATAAACGACGGGCCTTGGCATACTCAAAGGAGACCCAGTCATCGGTACCGCAAGCATCATCGGTACCCCGCTCCACCATGAAGGGGCGCGGCGCAATCAGATAGGCCATCTCCGCGTGGTTGAAGGTATGCCCTAAGTCAAACTCAAACACTTCATACTCCCCGGTAAACATATAACTGGAGAAGAATTCTGTGGAGACGGTTTTCATGATCCATTCATTGAAATCCCCGGAACAGATCGAAAGGGCGTAGCCGGGCAATAGCGCGGGGACGCGCATCGCCGTTTTGCCACCATAGGATAGCCCATAGAAGGCTATTCTCTGATCATCCACAAAGGGCAGGTGACCTAGGAACCTCAACCATTGTTGGTGGATCGCCACTATAAAGGAAAAGAGGGACCAGCCTAAGGGGTTGGCCTTCCGTTCCAACACTCGAAAACGATCACCCGCCGGGCCAATGGACGGATTCTGGGGGGATAAAGTCACATAACCCTGCTCTGCCAAGGTGCGTGCCAATGCCTTATACCCACTTTCCTGTAACAGTGCCCGGGGATGACCGCCTAGGCCGTGCTGACAGACAACTACTGGTCTTTTTTCACCGGTCTTTATACCCTTTGGCACCAGAAGATAGGCAAATGCCGGTACACCATCCCATACATTAACAAACACTTCGTAAACATCGTAGGTTGGGTTTTCCTCGATTCTTCGGCTTCTAGGAACAAGAGAGTCCGTAGGAGGCGGACACTTACCGATCACTTCCTCCCAGAAATAGTCCCGATACCCTTTGGTGGTATCTTCCCAAGTTTCAACCGATGTTGCATCGGCCCGATCCCAGAAACGCTCCCGTACCTTTGCCGAGCGTCTCCAGAGCAATTGGGTGTACTCACACAACTGCCCAAACTGACGCTTCCTTTGCTCCCTATGATAGACTGCCCCCAAGCTATGGGTCACAGTGGCTGGTGCATCTTGTCTACTAGAAGGATTCAGACCACTGCTTTGCAGAAGCTGAACTAAGGCCTCATCGGTACCTGGGCCCCGATCTCCCTCCATCGGAACAACTAAGGTAAGCTTATCTACCGCATCATATACAGCATAGGTGTGACTTGCCAGGGCCAATTCTTCCTGAACCTCATCCATACTGGGGGTTGTTATTGTGCCTGGAGCAGCTCCTTGACGTGTCTTTGAAGGTGCGGGCGGCCCAGGGATGCACGGGGCACAACTTGTCTCAATGACTAGTGCCCTAGGAGCAACCATGGTCGCCAATTCTGCATCACTAAACCCACAGAGAAGCCGCCAGACATTGCGATAGATTGGCTCCTGCCAAACCCGGAACCGATTTCCAAAGTACCCACTAACACCAACCCCGGTAATCCGCTCATCTAAGGCAGCACTGTTTAATGCCAACAGACCACCTTCTCCATAGCCAAACACAATCACTGGTTTACCCCCTGGATTCTGAGAAAACCAATCAACTAGGGCCAGGATCTTCTGCACCTCATAACCAATGATATGCCGCCCCATTTGGTAGGCCATCCGATAAACGAACTCCCGGTGGGGTTGGTTTGTCATGCGCACAGCCGGGTTTCCAGACCAAGTGCAATCTCGATCAATCAGAACCGGTACTACCACCTCACAGCCCATCTGTACTAAGTGACGGGCAAACTGAGCGTTAGCGGACAGATCAGATTCCAGGCCGACCAAATCATGGGGGATCCAGTCCGCATCCCCAAGGGCAATCGCAAAAGCTATGGGTGTCTCTTGGGGTTTGAGGTATAGTCCCTCCCCAAAGACACCTTCTAGAACCGGCCACCTGACATTGTACACATCATAATCTGTGCCTTGGGCAATCTTGGCCGGTTGTTTGGTAGAACACACAAATTCAAGGCTTTCCACCGGAAGACGGGAATCGACCACCCCAAGATAGCGGGCCAGTTCCCTACGTTTTTGCTGCAGAGCATCAACCAGCTGGTCTTTATTAGGTGGTTTGAGCAGAACCTCATTCCTATACTTTTTCTTGGTGGTAAGAGCCTGGTCGAGGAACCTGTTTAATCCGTCTAGTAGTAGTTCAGTATGATCCAGGGGATCCTTAAGGCAATCGGTTCCGGGTAGAGGCACATTAGTCTCCATAACACATCCCTCACAGTTTTACTAAGATAATTACCAGGAAGTCTCTCGTATAGACTAGGTGTTAGCTCATTCTTACCAGGTAGCTCAATTGAGAGCAATGCTCCAGTGCCGCTTCCCATTCGGCTTCAGATACATCACCAGGAATGAAATCCATCTGTGCTTTAGCGCGGAAGGAATACCCTACACAATCTCCTGCAAATAAGCCACGCACCTTGCAGTTCTTTCCTTTAGGAGGTCCTCACTGCCTGTAACCTGTCGTGGATCCCCCAAACCCTCATACTCACTCAAGAAAGGTCCTTGGTAGCCTGCAACCTTGAGTTCTCCAACGATCCCAAGTAGATCCACAAGGCCCTCCCCGAGGGAGACAAATTGCACGGATCCGTCGGGCTTATAGACAAAATCCTTTAAGTGGACATTGGCAGCATAAGGGCAAAGCATCTTAGCGAACCGATGTCCTTCTTCTAAGGAATGCCCGGCCCAAAAGAAATTGCCCGTATCCAGAGTGACTCGCAAATAAGGGGAGTTAACCTCTTCAAGCAGCCTGAGGATTAACTCACCATTATTGAAAGGATGGCCATGGTTCTCCAGGGCTAACACCACATCATACTCTTCGGCCGCCTCAATGGCCTGTTGGAAACCATCCTTCACGTAGTCAAACAAAGCAGGGTCAGCTGTGTCACCGGCGAATACACGCACCAACTGGCAGTCGAATTCCCGCGCCAACTCTAGATAATAGGTCAACTGTGCTACCTCTGTTTTCCGTTTCGCTGGTAGGGATGAAGAAAAATCGTTGTAGCCTGCCACCGATAGAACCTTAAGTCCCGCATCCTCTATTTGCCGTTTTACCTCAGTACGTTTAGTTGTGTTGGTCAAATCAAGGGTTCCCCTATGGGCCCCGGGGATCGTACACAGTTCAAAACCATCACAACCTAATTCCTGGGCTATCTTTAGAAAAAGCGGAAAGTCTACACTGGTAAAGCCAAGACCAACTACACCAAGCATGCCACCTGCCTCCTTCAATGTTTGGCCAAAAATTTCAGCGCTGCATCGCTGTCTAAATACAATGTCGCTGTTTCGTGTTTTCGGATGACCGATGCTGGACATACCTCATCGATTGGCCCTAGTAATGTCCTTTGAACGGCCTCCTGCTTAGTCTTACCGGGCACAACACAGACAACCTTCTGCGCCTGCATGATGGCAGGAATCGTTAAGGTAATAGCATGGGTAGGGGTGTCATCCAAGGAGGGAAAACATCCATCATGCACCTGCTGCATCCGACAAGCCCGGTCTAGCTCCACAACCTTTACTAGTTTTGGATCATGGAAATCTGCTACGGGGGGATCGTTAAAGGCGATGTGTCCGTTCTCACCAATCCCAATACACGCGAGATCCGGTGGAAAGTCCCGAAGCAGTGCGGCATACCGCTGACATTCTGCGTCCGGGTCATTGGCTGGGTTAATGCAGTAGCTTCTCTTAAGGGTAACGCGGCTTGCTACATGCGTGTCCAAATACCTGGCAAATAGCTGAGAAGCCTCCCTTGGCAAACCGATATACTCATCTAGCTGAAACGCGTTGACGCTATGCCAAGGCACACCGGGAATCGAGGTCAAAGCAGCCAAAAACTCATCTTGTGATGGAGCCGCGGCAAATAGGATGTTCACTTCTTGCTTGCGCCGGGATACCTGCTGAATGTACCCAGCCGCTTCTTTGGCGGCAGCAGCCCCCATTAGTCTCCTGGTTGGATATATCTCTACCTTCAGCCGATCAATATTATAGTTCAACTGAACCACCTCCACTGATTGTGCTGTTAGCACCATTTTCGGTCAGACTCTGCGACATGTATTCATCTTGACGCGTCTTGATCACGAAACGACTAACAACCCAAGTCGCAATCAAAGCCATGGCAAACCTAATACCGAGAATCAAAAATCCGTTGGCCCCTACGGCCACAAATACCAAGGTATCTTCAAACATGGAATGACATAGTAAAAGAAACAAGACGGTAATGTGCATATCCGCTTTCGTTATTTCCCCTGACTTAGCCTCATGGATAATCACTCCCGAACCATAGAACAAGCCAAAGACAAGTCCCACCAAAAGTGGCACGGTGCTACGCTCTGAGATTCGTAGGAATCGGGCTAGAGGACGTAACCATTTACTTGCCTGATCCAGCAAATGGCTTTCTGAAGCAAACTGGAGGACGATAAAGATCGGCAAAATAACTAGGGAGATGTGCCCAATTAGCATTAACCCACCGGTTAACCCTTTCAGGATCAAAGCCATTAACCTCTGTCCTTTCAGATCAATCTACTAACCAAAAACCCAGCAAAAAGAGAAGCCCCCAGACGTATCAAACAGGCCCTGGTCGCCGATATACCCATTTTCTTGGCCACTGCCGTCTCCAAAATCAGTGAATGACCAATACTAAGCATTACCGCAAGAATCGTGATCTCCCTAATGGACAACCCTAATGAGGCAATGGCACCAATTGCTGCATAGTAGTCTAAAACATAGCCCAAAAGCAATACCATTGCGCAGGAACCAGATAGACTAAATAATCCCATCAACGGTTCACAGCGTTCTCCAATCCACCCAAGAACCAGACTCGCCTCCAAAACCGTAAGCACCACATAAACCGGTAGGACTACTTTGCTTAGCTCCCATATGGTCTCCAGACCATTCCGAAGTCCCCGTCCTAGGGTCCCCCAACCTATGTTCTCCCTTTGCATCCTACACCCACCTCTACGCACCTATCTGAACCGAACCGTCCACCCATACCCCATGGCGATACACTTTCTCGATATCCAAACCCTGATCACCCATCTCAAAAACAATAATGTTCGCTGTAGCGCCTACCTGGAGTCCTTGCCTCTTCCCCCCTAGTAATCTTAGGGGGGTTACAGAGGCCATGTCTATGGCATCCTCCAATCGGCAACCCGCCAGATTCACCGCGTTGAAAACACCCACAGGCAGCAAGCTTGCTGCACCAGCGAGGTATTTCGTGCCCGCCAGAACGACTTTGTTTCCCTTCACTTCCACCCGCTGCCCCCATAATGTATATTCACCATCGGGCATGCCGGTGAGGGAAACGGCATCGCTAATCAAGATCGAGCGTTTTACACCCTTAGCACGAATGAAAGATTTAAGTACATTAGCTGGCAAATGATGACCATCGGCAATTAGACTAGCGGTTAGACTATCGTTTCCCAATTGCTCGTAGATATAATTGGCGTGTCGGGGTAATACTGCATGACACCCATTACCTAAGTGGGTGGAAAGACTGGCACCACAAGCTACCGCAGCCGCAATTTGCTTGGCTGTTGCATTAGTATGTCCGATGCCTACTACAACGCCACTTGCCACCGCTTTCTGGATAAACTCTAAGGCGTGAGGTCTTTCCGGAGCCAAGGTGACAATTCTGATGGCGCCCTGGGCTAGTTCCTGTAGTTGACAGAATTCCTCCCAATTGGGGCAGCACACGAACTCACGGGGATGTGCCCCCCGGGGACCATCATCCGGCGAAATATACGGACCTTCCAGGTGGACGCCGATTAGTGTCTCGGCTACAATACGCGAGCTTCTTCGTGCAACGGCGATGGAGCTTAGAATGTCACCAATGAATCGTGGATCGCTGGTCACAAGGGTGGCACAAAAGTTGGTCACTCCATGCAGAAGTAATTTATTAACCACTTCTTCCCATTGCTCTACCGTTAAAACGTCGGAGCTGAAGTCCCATCCAAAACACCCATTGATCTGGATGTCCACTAATCCCGGAGCGATAAATGGTAGATCGGCAGTCTGATCTTGGATCTCCATTACGGATTCAATCAGACCATTTGCCGTCTTGACACATATCGCTTTCTTCGTTCGATAGTGTCGTCCAAGAATCTCTTGCACATTCATTCATCCTTAACCAAGTCTTTTTCTCTACTCACTTGCTAAACACCACTGGTTTACCCTCTTGGGCAGACCGGTAAACCGCAGTAACTAGTTCAACAGCGTTGCGACCTTGCCGTCCATCAATAAGGGGTTGTGTTCCCCTTTGGATCGCGGAAACAACATCGGTCAACTGTAGGAGATGTCCGTCGGCCTTAAGGGCAGTGGGGTCACTAGCTACGCCGCTTGCCTTGTCCGTATCCGGGACTACAGATACCGTGCCCTTTGGATCGATCAACTCTAGTCGGTCATCCCGGAGAACTAGGGTACCCCCCTCACCATGAATCTCAATTGTTCGCGGTACTCCTGGGTTACAACAGGTGGATGCTTGCAGAACGCCAACTGCACCGTTTGTGTACTCAAGGAGGCCGTAGGCCACATCCTCAACCTCAATCTCATGGTAGAGAGTATAGGTCTTTCCAACCACTTGGGCTACTGACCCCACCAACCAAAGAAGCAAATCCACTCCATGGATACCTTGATTCATCAAGGCTCCGCCCCCATCAAACTGCCAGGTACCTCGCCAACCCCCGGTTCGGTAGTATTCCGGGCTGCGGTAGAATTTCATGTACAGATCCGCCATCAAGATTCGGCCCAGACTACCCTCGCCCAGTATTTTCCTTGCGGCTTGGGCAGCATCCGAAAATCTCAGTTGACTGATCGTTGAAATAATCCTTCCTTGCTTCTCGGCAACGGCAATGAGGTGGTCAGCATCCTGCACCGTCAAGGCCAGAGGCTTTTCCACAACCACATGGGCCCCTGACTCCAAGGCCAGAAGTCCCACAGAGTAATGGGTGCCACTGGGCGTACAGATACACACCACATCGAGCCCTGGGTGGTTTAGGAACTCTTCAAGATCCACTGTCCATGCTACATCTGCTGCCCTACCCATAGATTCGGCCCGATCCCTTTGCTGATCGCAAACAGCAATTAGCTGTGCTTCAGGTATCCTTGCTAGAGCAGCCTGGTGCCATTTAGCCGCAACGCCACAACCGACAATGCCAAAGCCTAACGTTTTCACATGATTGCACCTCATCATTCCTTACTGGAAATTGGGTCCCATGGACGTCTCCTTCGTCCTCGCGGTTCTTGCTATAGATACATTTTCTTAGCATTGGCCGCGTAGTTCTCTGCAAAGGCATAACCGTCATAACCTGGGTCGTCAAGGGGAATACTATCTAGCGGTACCAGCTTGCCCCCTTGTTCTTTGGAAATCCGGCCAGCTAACATGATCATGATTGATTCTTTGATGGCTTCCCACGGGGCTAGGGTGTTTTTGCCTGTTTCAAGAAAATCACAGATGCGGTCAAGAAGCGCACCGTAGATCTTGCTCGTGTCCACATGAAAATGGTAAGTAGTCTTTGTGGTCATGACTACAATGGCAAAGGGTTGCCAGATCCCACGCCACAGGTTATAGATTGCTGTGGTCCCGTCCTTGAATCGAATATAGTACGTCTCGCACACCTGATCATTAAGCTGACCACTACCGACATACTGGGTACTTACCGCCCCGGTGCCCATCAGACCACCAATACCTTCAACAATATGAACACCATAGTTGAACTCATCGGTTCCCGATGTACCGAAAACATTGAGAATCTTGCCCCTTTCCGTTTCCGGTGTTTGGGCAAATCCGACAATCTCCTCAGCATAGCGCACCGAGGAGCTCCCTAGGATAACAGCGCCCTGCTTGATCCATTCATCTAAGGTCACTAGGTCTTTCATTTTTCCGACGATCGGCTTATCGATAAACACCGGCTTACCCCGGTTAATAAAGGGCTTTACATATTGCAGGTGCTTATCCCAGTTACACCCTTGAATAAAGCCAATATCCACACATTCGGCCAGCTCATCCACTGTGGCACAACGTTTCTCCAGGCCATGGTTTCTAATGAAGGCTGCTACTTCATCATCACCGCGAAATCCATCGTTATACACCGCAACATAACGGGCTCGATTGCCTTTCCGTAGATATTCAGAGAATGCCAAGGGGTGGGATACATCAATATTGATACAGCCAATTCTAATCATTGCTCAAAGATCTCCTCTCAGAAACAATAGTCCTTTTCTTCTATTTGTATTGAAACACCCTTCTCCATGGACTCATTAACCATAAAGCTAATTACCGCGGCACGGGCTGCCTTTGTGATGTCATTGGGCGGTGTGGTATCTTTAACGATCGCATCAGCGAGCAAATCGATTTCAATAGCCTGCCCTTTGTCCACGGTACCAAACTCCACACTGATCTTTTTGTGTCCTTGGAAGCCGTAGTACTCCATCCGGTAGAAATCCAAAATGTAGATCGCCCGGTGATCACAGTAAATCTCCGTTGCTTCCTTAGGGAAGTCCGGACAACCAGCACTGGAAATCAACGTGGTTCCCACAGAGCCATCTGCAAAAGTAATGGTGACAATGCCACTATCCGGGATGTGGACCTTATGCGGATCGAGAAAGGTACCACCTGATGCGTATACCGAGATTGGTGGTGCTTGTACTAACTCACAAAGCAGGTCAAAGATGTGACAGCCTTCACCGATGAAACGTCCACCACCCACCTTGGGATCATGGGTCCAATGGTCTGCCGGAAAGGGAGCCTGAATGCGATGATAGATCATCTTCTTCCCTTCTATTTCCTGGAGTAGATCCCGGGCCTGGGTGACTAGGGGAGCCATCCCCCGATTGTACCCAACCGTATACTTTACATTGATTTTCTTAACAGCCTCGGCCACCTTCCGGCATTCTTCCCGGTTTAGTCCCATCGGCTTTTCGCAAAGAATATGTTTTCCTGCATTGGCCGCTTGAACTGATAGACTAGCATGGGAATCATGCCGAGTTGTAATGAAGACAACATCGATCTCGGGATCGTCTAGTAAACGATGCACATCAGTGGTGGAGTAAGCCGCCCCAGTTTTTCCTTGGGCACTTTGGGCAACTTGCTCATTGATATCCATGGTGGCATAAATCTTGTACTTGGAATTTTTCATTAGATTTGGTACGTGCATACCCATCGCAAATGAACCACAGCCAATCAATCCTACTTTCAACATTTGAACGCTTCCTCCCATGTCTAAACTTGTTATAGAGACTCTACTTCCACCAAAATGAAGACTTTCCCAAAGCCCATCGGGCATCTTGATCACGTCAACCTTATCTCCGGTTTTGGGGAAATCCCCATATGTAGTACAGAACTATAACTTGTAAGCCCTTTCTTACAAGCCTACCAGACCGCGATAGTGGGCACTGGACAGAAAAATGCCGCCGCTTTGTTGATAGAAGTCATCATCTAGCATGAACAGTCCCTGCATATTATCTATCCAAGAGGAACCAAAACAGGGATGGTAACTCTTGAGTTTGTCCCAATCACGGTAATTCCAGGGGCCGTTTGACTCCAACACCCCGATCTTTACACCGGGCAAAGGAGCCAACCGTGCGGCTACGTTTTTGTTCCAGTCAACCATCAGAGGATTCACCGTCAGGTCAGCGCAAAAGCAGGGTACACCATGTCTGTGGGCTATTTCGGTCATCTTCAAACTCATACTTAAGGTCTTCGCAATGGGTTTTAGGGCAATGGCCCGGTAACCTAGTTGAATCCTTTCTTCCACGTCCTGATCTGAATGGGCGCTTTCATCAGCCGCTAACCGGACTGGCACATCTGCTACATCAACCTTGTACTCCTCTGGAAAGGGCTCTTCAAAGAGCACAATCCGTTCGAGGGCCCCAATCTCCTCAGCATAGTCAAGCAACTGTAACAGACGTTCCTTATTGTCATATCGTCCATTGGCGTCAAGATAGTACACTGGATATCCACAGTCTGTATAGGGGGTCTGGTGATCCTTCACCGCATTGTGAATCTCATAGAGCCGGTTCTTGTCCCACTCTAGCATTTTCTTCCGATCCCCATCCTTTGCCGGGTCAGAGCCAACCTTAATCTTCAAGAAAAAGTGGCCCCCTTGAACCAGCTGACAGACTTCCTTAATGGTCGTACCATAGGTAATGAGAGGAATACAGGCAAGACAGGAGTGCCTTTCCGCCAGCGCTGGCCTTACGTCCTTGGGGATTAGGTCTGTAAAAAGGGTAATCCCCCCCTCCTGGGCATACAATAACCACGCGGCGTTATCCACCGGTACTAGGGCATTTAAGGCAAAGGTGATGGGCAGATGGGGGGTTCCGGTGAGCTGGCATCCAAAGGCATGGGTCTTTGGCAACAGCTGCTCAAGGAGCCCAATTGGTGTCTCAAAGGTAGTTGCCTTGGCTGCTTCGAGGGCATAGGCAGTCATCAGAAACATCATTCCATTACCCACCGACTCCGGGTACCGGGCGAAGGTCTGTGCATCGGACCATAGCACACTTTGCACCCCTAGTCCAATACCCGAAGTGCCCGCATCACTCTCGAGAAGGGCCACCACTTGCCATAGCTCTGTTAAGGCATTTCCTTTGAACCCAAAGGGACTGGACATGGCTTCCCTTTCAAAATTGAGATCGATTCTGCTGACCTTAGGCATTTTGTCACAACCTTATATGTTGGTTTACACTATATGTTCATTAAAGTCCTTAATAATGTATTTCTACAACCCCACAGAAGTTCCTTCTTATACAGAAAGATTATTTTTGTTAGCCTATTCGCGCCCTAAGCTCCCTTGGTTTACTATAGATTTCATCTAGGACCAGAGCGCATCCGCCAAGAACACAAGCATTCTCAACCAGTTCACCGGGCACTATTCGCAAGGGAGATGACTGCGAGGGAAATACCTGTTCATTTATGATCTGACGCATCTGCTGCCACATCACCGTGCCACTTTTTAGATACCCGGTAATCACAATCAGCTCTGGGTTAATTAGCTTTACACAATTTGCCAATGCAACCCCTAGGTAATATCCTGCCTCTTTGCAGACCAAAGCTGCAGACTTGTCGGTCTCAGCAAGGTCCACTACCTTTTGCCCAGTTAGCTCAGAGGGACAATTGCCCTCACAAACCTGTCTGTACTTCGTCACCAAGGCTTCTTCCGATGCGATAGCCTCCAGGCATCCTTCCAACCCACACCTACACTTTGGACCGTGGGGCCACACCACCATATGTCCTAGTTCACCTAAACTGCCATTGCTCCCCTGATACACTAGATCATCAATGACGAAGGCAGCACCAATTCCTCGGCCAATCCGGATAAAGATCATATTGCTGGCATTTGCTGCTGCACCGAATCTGCTTTCAGCAAGGGCAATAACCCGCACGCTATGATCGACTTCTGTAGGCAAGTTGGTCTGTTGTTCAATCCACTCCTTTATGTGTACATTCTGCCATCCTAGCCGGGTACTATTAACACAAATGCCCCGGTAACTATCTACCAAGCCCGGCACAGCCATCCCTACACCTAGAATCCTTGCTCTTTCGACCCCAGCCTGTTCGATCAGACTCTCAATGCCTTTAGACACTGACGCCAGCACCTTCTCAGGAACGAGGCTTTCGTTGGGAATACGCATTTTTGCTCTAATTCTCACACTCAAATCCGCCAGGCACAACCGGTTAAAGTCATCGTCTATTTCCACCCCAATAACGTACCCGCCATCGGGATTAAGCTGCAACATCCGTGGTCTTCGTCCACCCGATGATTCACCAAGCTCCATCTCTCTGACTAGACCCAGGTCAATCAGATCAGCCACAATATGCAAGACCGTTGGGGGTGTAAGCCCGGTAAGTCGTGCTAACTCATTACGCGTAATCTGATCGTTTTTGCGCATTTCCTCCATAATTAAGGAAGTGTTGATCTCTTTTATCAATCGGGCATTACCCGTTCTAATCGCCATCTGATGAATCACCCTTCTATTTCCATGTTACCACAGCTCAATGGGATCTGTGCATACATTTATCAAGCTTTTTAATTAAGTTTCGCCAAGAAACCCTAAACTCCTGCTAATGTGCAAGATCTAAGGATTCAGTTGAATACCTAGCAACACCAAGGTCCTTCCATCACACGATAAGGGAGAAGGCGTGTACCTAGATCCCCTAGCTAGCACAGTACAGTCCCGGATAGGCTCTGCACATACAAGTACTCCGTTCCCTGCACTAGCTCCTTCGGTTGCCTTGGCAACGCCGTCCTTCTCCACGAACTGCAATGGCCCCATAGCGTTCGTGCTACGGGTATCCTCTCCTGCGGGTCACAACCATATCTAGTTGGTTCCCTACTCACCCAACATGCAACCCACCCTAAAGTCTAGGCTGGTAACCAAAACCGTGCGGTCTCCACCAACAGGAGTATCAGTACTGGGTGCAAAGACCAAAGGTAAATCGCTCAACTCCAGGATCAGTCAGACTACGGGCGTACTTGGCCTCCAAAACAAAACCAACGGGTGAGATCCATCGCAAGGCTATGCCACCGCTACTGCGTAGCTGATCGAAGGTTATGGGCTCGGAAGCATCCCATACACTACCCCCATCGGCTAGCAAGACCAGACTAATATTATTGGACCCACAAAAACGCAACTGGGCGCCCATGGTGACATAACGGTTGCAGGCTAAGATGGGATTGTACGCTTCAAGACTACCCGTTCCCCCTTGGAAAAACAGATGGGCAAAGGGAGTATCCGCTGCCCGGTAACCAGCACTTCCCCGCAGGGTAATGATAGTACCATCACTTAATGGTTTGTCTTTTGCCACGTGACAAGCGGCGTAGGGATAGTAATCTGACTCTCCCTTTAATATCCCCACACAAACCGATGTCCGCCCGCCATAGGAAGTACGCACTAGACCCGCAAGCCCATAGTGTAAGGTAAGACTATTATCAAAATATGGTTCCACCCCATCTAACAGATAAGTACTGGCTAAGCTTAGATATAGATCCGGACGTACCACCGCTGTAGCGTTTATCTTAGTCTGGGTCCTTTTCCCATCCCAGCTTTGGCCAGCGTAGGGCCCTAAGGTCACCTGTCGGGATACATTGTAAGTACCAGCCGTAAGTGTTACCTCAAGGCCACTGGTCACCGGCAATTCCACGCCGAGTAACCTTTCCTTAGTAGGTCCCAAGCCCCAAACCCCGCTAAGGTTTACCATCCGGCCTCCTACGTTCAGATAACGGAGGGTCACCCGTTGGGTCGCTAGATCGTTGACAAGACGATACCCCAACTCCCAAGGGCTTTGCATAAACCAAGTACCTTCATCTACATATACCACGATATTAACGGTCTTATCCCCTGCTGGACGGGGCACAACAGTAATACTCCGCTGGGTTTCATTGTGGTTTAGCCTGGCCTGGAGCAACTGCAAGTCCTCGGTAGTAAAAAGATCCCCCCGCTTGTAACCAACTAAGCGACGGAGTAATCCCTCGTTGGTCGTGAAAGCTCCATAGACCAACACTTCGTTAATCCCGAATCAGGCAAGCCTCCGAAACAGAAGGTATTTTCCAGTTTGTTGACTGCCCCAAATGAGGTATACCGTCAAAGTAAATGGGAGATGATGGCAGTATCCCGGTGATTAATGTGAATTT
>JALNWK010000017.1 GCA_023230925.1 Limnochordia bacterium | reverse complement strand
CTTATCTCCTATATTGGAGATTGAGCCTCTCGATCCCTTCTTTTCCCTTCTCTCTCATGGGACCCGCGGTATCCGTCGCGTTCGCGATCACCTACCTGAACCCGTAAATTCTTGACTCATACTGAGCTCGGCAAAGCCTGTATTAAGGGTCAACGCTTCATGGCCACCGACTCCTTGATTTATGTCAATAGCTGATGCGCATGCCATCTGACCCTGTGAACTAGGTTCGACGTACCCCTCGATGATGTCCTTCCTACATGGGCAATGGGTGTACCGGCTGCCCGAGGTACATAGACATTCTTACGCACTACCTTCCGTTTCGCTTTCTCAGCTATCTCTTTTAGTGAACCTAGGCTGAAATTTATCTTGCGCATGACTCAAATGACACTATCGGGTACTTCGTGTGGGCGGTCCTTATTGGGCCCACACGACAGCTCCATCATTGTACTAAGTCTTTTCCGGTTTAGTACACGGCCGGTAGAACATGTCTTCCGCCATTCTGAGTAATTTCAATCTTAGATGAAAGATGTAGCTGAAAAAGGGGAATAGGTCGGCATCTAGGGAGATGAGCCTTTAACACAGAGTAGTGCCCGTTGTGACCATGGAGATGGTCTAGATACGTAATGGACCATCTGTCGCTTCAGTGATTACCGGTTTGGGCTGCTCACCCATGAAAAAGCGACTTATCCCGCGGGCGATGGCTATTGCGATTTTGTTTTGACCCGTTGCTTCCTGCATTAGCTGTCGATCCTTAGGGTTGGACATGAAGCCTACTTCCACAAGAACCGAAGAAAGGGTGGTCTCCCTTAACACGAAGAAGTTTTCGGGTACCGCTTGCCTTTGGTTGTCGGGCCGTACCGCAAGAAGCTCCTCTTGAATAAGTAAAGCCAACCGTTTTCCTTGAGGATTGGTTGGATAGTAGAAAACCTGGGGTCCGAAGGGCGATGATGATGGGTAGTAATTCACATGGATGCTAATAATACAGTCTACATTCTGTGCTTCTAACTGACTGATCCGGTAACGGAGGTCCTCTCTGGGGCTTTCTGCGAAGCGAATATCGTCTTCTCGAGCAAGAACCGGGATACCTCCAGCTTCGGAGATGATCTGGGCGAGACGTTTGCTAATTTCTAAAGTAATTGTTTTCTCAGCGGAACCGGTGGGATAGTGGTAGGTCCCAACATCAATCCCACCGTGTCCAGGATCAATACCGATCACCCGGTTATTCAAACCAGCCTTTAGCTCGCCGATAACTAGCTTTTCATCTCTAGGTAGAAGGAAAACGATCAGGAAGAAGCAGAGGATAATCCCGATGCGTATTGCCAATGGCCAATGTTCTATTCTGATAACAAAGAAAAAGCAACGTTTCTTGGAAGTCGCCACTTTCAGATCACCTCGGTCGTATTTCCAGATAACGGCCTACGGACCTTGCTAATATAGTCTATATCTCTTTAGTTTTGTTTAGAACACGGCAGGAGTATTGGATTGCTGAAGCTAAATAAGTAGTGTTAAGTGGTTCCACTAGATCCAACGAGAGGTGGTATATGATGAGAATAATCATTACAGATAACTATGACCAATTAAGCAAACAGGCTGCACAGTTGATTTCTAATTCTATTCATGAGAATCCCAAATTGGTGTTGGGACTGGCTACAGGAAGCACACCTTTGGGCACTTACAAATCATTAATAGATTTATATCAAAAACAACAGGTGAGTTTTAAACAGGTCCGGACCTTTAACCTTGATGAGTACTTAGGTCTTGGGCCTAATCATCCCTCCAGCTATCATCATTATATGTACAATAATCTCTTCGATCAGATCGATATTAATCCGGAGAACGTGCGGATTCCTAGGGGTCTAGCAGAGGACTTGGACAGAGAATGTGCAGACTACGAGAAGGAAATCGAAGGTGTTGGAGGCATTGATCTACAGATTCTTGGCATCGGGGTTAACGGACATATTGGCTTTAATGAACCCCAGACTCCCTTTGGTAGCAGGACGAGGGTAGTTGACTTGGCTCAGCAGACAATTGAGGCTAACGCCCGTTTCTTTGACAACAAGGCTGATGTTCCCCGACAAGCTATTTCCATGGGGATCAGAAGTATTATGCATGCCCGACGGATTGTTCTTTTGGCCAATGGAGCCAGTAAGGCTTGGGCGATTGAACGGTCGCTGCAAGGACCGGTTACCGAGGATGTACCGGCCTCTGTCTTGCAGTTGCATCCTGATGTTACGGTGATTCTTGACAGGGAGGCCGCGGCTTCATTAACCCTTTAGGACTGGTTTCTGCCAATTAACCATCGATCGTGGAACCAGAGCCAATGGTCCGGATGCTCCTTGATGTATCGCTCATAGACTTGGTGGTACAGGCGGCAGATTCGGTCAACATCTGCTGCCTTGTCTCCTTCAGGGATGTAATCAAGGGGTTTTTCCATAACAATTCGATGGTATCCCCGCTTCTCTCGTATGCAGAAGGTGGGGATGATTGTTGCTCCGGTTGCAAGGGCCAGTAAAGCTGGCCCTGTCTGAATGGGGGTATTGTGACCTAAAAACTCAATTTCAGGCGCTGCCGTAAAGGGGTGTTGATCCGCAAGCAGTAGCAACAACCCGTTTTGTCTTAGGGTCTGCATACCCTGTCTGATGCCGCCCCGATTGTTGTCAATAATTGTGGTGCCAGTAGTGGCCCGCAACTGCCGAAAGAAGGAATCGAATACCTTATTTGGCATGGGTTGCATTACGGCGGTGACGGAATAGTGCATTAGGGATAGCTTTGGCGCGATTAATTCCCAGTTACCAAAATGGGCCGAGAGGATGATGACCCCTTTGCCCTGGGCAAGGGCGGCCTCAAGGTTCTCTACTCCAAAGATGGCAACGCGCGTCTTCAATAACGATGCAGGCTCTTCATTCAGTCGGACGATCTCAACTAGTGATTCAAACATCAAACGTACATGGGCTGCGGCAACCCCATGACTCTCCCATAGACTAGTCTGAAGAGCGTGTTGGATTCTGTTGGCAAGCAATCTCCGGTGGGGTGTAAGGAGAAGTAGGCCGTACAAAAAAGAACCGATAGCAGCGAAAAAACACTGGGCAACTCCAAAGGGGATTTTTGTGGCAAGGAAGCTAATACCCTCCAGTAGTCTCTTGCTGCGTCTTGGCTCCAATTTCGCTCCTCCTTTAGTCGCATTGTGATCAGTTCGACAATTCACGGTACATTCCTCTATGGATGTGTCAGAGATTACCTTAGAGTCCAGCGTGGTGGTAGCGGTTGACTACGTCATGAAGCTAGGCAACAGGGGGCCTTGTTCCTTGCTCATTGGTCCTTCAATTCCGGCAAAGACCAAGAGACCTAGCGGGCCTAGGAGAGTAAGAAGCCTAACCAGCGGACTCAAAGACCCTTGGCAGGAAGATATGGTTTCCTTGGCGAATCTAACATCAGTAGAATAGGAGATGCATGCTGATGGAGAGTAGGACCACAAGTTCGCTGGTTGGGGTAACGATGGCCGCCTTTGTGTTTATCAGTGCCGTCTTAATGCTCCCTTTAGAGACGTTTTGCTTCACGGTTTCCCCGCGACTTTTGGCAGTTATTTTTTTATCCCCGTTTTACGTGATGATCCTAGGATGTTTCGTCTCCACCTTTCGGGACCGTATGACTGTCGTTTTCTCTAACAAGAGGAATCTCATCTTCTACTTCCTTTTTTTAGCTGGGTGGGGCAGTCTGCTGCTCTTGGTTCGAGAGCAGTTCAGGTTCTACTACCTCCCCTATATCCTGATTGTGCACGCGTTGCCGGTAATGCTTAGTCGCAATTGGGGGAAGCGACTCTCCTGGAAGGATATATTACTAGCTTTGTACCTGGCAGTGATTGCCCAGTCCAGTTTCCTTGGCGGGGATGGAGGTTTGATGATATCCGGGCAATATCCTTTTATCTTCTCCGCATCCTTTAGTCACTTATCTGCATTTACTACAACGCTGCTTATCTACCTCGTAATTAGGAAGGTAGACCTAGGCTACACGTTGGACTTGAGCAGGAAGGAGTTTCTTTTATCCATTGGTTTGATCTTGGTCTTGCTTGTCTTGCTCGTTCCCTTGGGTCTTGCATGGGGGTTTCTCACACCCGGGGTAGAAACCCTAAGGTGGCAAAACTTCTGGGTTGCTGCTGCCTTTTTCCTCTTTAACAGTTCCCTAGGAGAGGAACTCTTGGCCCGGGGAATCCTCCAGAACTATGTTTTCTCTGTGTTGCCCAAAGGCTCTTCTTGGACGGGGATCTTGATTGCATCGTTGGTCTTTGGACTTGGCCATATTTATAATCCGAAATTTGCGGTGTTAGCTTTCCTTGCCAGCTTAGCCTTCGGCTGGATCTATTGGCGAACAGGAAAACTGTGGAGTGCGGTCTTAGTACATGGTGGCATAAATGTCATCTGGCAGTTGGTGTACCTTTGGTGTTGATTGGAAATAAAAGGTGTTGTCTTACCCTAGGGGGGTGTAGGTCATCTTGCCATCGTTGATCGGCAAAGTAGACCGCCGCTGTGGATAGAAAGATCTTATGCATTGTTAATCGGACTGCTGGTGCAGGGAGAACTGGTCGCCTGTGGCCAAGGATCTATCGCCGTATGAAGCAGCTCAACTTGAAAGTGGATTGTGTTTATACCGAGGGCCCCTATCATGCCTCTTCCCTTGCTGCTAAGAGCACAGCTGATTTCTCAGAGTTAGTTGCAGTGGGGGGCGATGGGACCATTAATGAAGTGGTAAACGGCATGCTTGGCAGCTCCTCTGTTCTGGGGATTATACCAACGGGGAAGGGAAACGACTTGGCCCGTACCCTTGGAATTCCTCGAAACTTTGAACTGGCACTGGAACGGTTGCAAAACCGTGTCATTAGGCACGTAGATGTGGTCCAGCTGGGTGATACACATTTTATCAATGGGGCTAGTGTGGGTTTTGATGCTGAGGTGGCCCATCAGGTCAACTGCAGCGTTCTGCCCTTTCGAGGAATGGCAGCCTATGTAGGAGCGGCATTGAAGACCCTTTATCGATTCAAAGGATGTAGTATATCTATTGAGCTCGACGATGAGAAAATCACAAAGCGGGGCTTAATGGTAGTAGTGGCAAATGGGCAGTATTACGGAGGGGGTATGAAGATTGCCCCTCCGGCTGATCTGTCAGATGGGTTCTTGGATATCTGCTTGGTTGAGGAACTGGGGAAAATGAGCTTCCTGGCAAACCTTGGACGAGTATATTCGGGAAACCATATGAATCATCCCCGGGTAAAATTCTATAGATCGAAGAAGATCAAGATTACCACAGAACGACCCCTAAGACTTCAAGCCGATGGGGAATCAATTGGTACTACTCCGTGCAAAATAGCAGTCAAGCCTAGGGCCATTGCTGTGCTAGCCTAGAAGTTGAGGTTTTTCTGTATTGACCCATTGACCTCTTTAGTGATATAGTATATTGGGAGGAAATTTCGAATTTCACTCCCTTGGTTTTTAGCGAAACCGAAGACTAGGAATGCAAAGAGTGGGACTGTTTGTGTCCCGCGGGTTCGGAAATTAGTAGTGTGGGGAGGAACTATCTATGAGTCTCGAAGGTGCAAATCTACAGAAACTGCAAGAATTGAATAATCAGCATGTCGTGGAGATTGTTAATTGGGCGATCGATCTTTGCAAGCCTGCAAAGGTGACTGTGTTTACCGATGCGAAGGAGGATGCCGATTACATTAAGGAGCTTGCAAAGAAGAATGGTGAAGAAGCCCCCTTGAAGATACAAGGACATACGGTGCATTTCGACGGGTACTACGATCAAGCCCGGGACAAAGAGAACACGAAGTATCTCGTTTCGGATGTAGAAGGATCTGGTTTGGGTAATGAGGCCAAGGAGCGGAAAGAAGGGCTAGAGGAGATCTTCTCTTATCTAGATGGCTCCATGCAGGGCAAAGAGATGTTGGTATTGTTCTATTGCTTAGGGCCCACCAATTCCAAGTTTAGTATTCCGGCTCTGCAGATCACCGATTCGGCGTATGTTGCTCACAGCGAAAACATTCTTTATCGACCGGGTTATGAGGAGTTCAAACGACTAAACGGTTCCAAGAAGTTCTTTCACTTCATCCATTCGGCTGGTAGATTAGCCAATGGGGTCAGCGTTGACGTGGACAAGCGGCGCATCTTCATCGACCTAGAAGCAAACCGCGTATTTACCGTGAATAATCAGTACGCTGGCAACAGTGTAGGTCTGAAGAAACTGGCGCTACGTCTTGCGATCCAGAAGGCATCCCGGGAGGACTGGTTGGCCGAGCACATGTTTGTTATGGGTGCGAAGGGTCCTAACAGCCGCACCACCTACTTCACTGGCGCATTTCCCAGTGCTTGTGGCAAAACAAGTACAGCAATGATTCCCGGCGGTGTAATAGTCGGTGACGATATTGCGTATCTTCGTGCAGTAGACGGTCAGGTGCGGGCGGTTAATGTTGAAAGAGGCATGTTTGGAATTATTGAAGATGTGAGTGAGAAAAATGATCCCGTGATTTTCGATGCCCTCACTAGACCTGGAGAGGTTATTTTCAGCAATGTCTTGGTACATGATGGCACTCCCTATTGGGGCGGTATGGGTATAGATATTCCGGATACGGGCAGAAATTTCTCCGGGGAATGGTACAAAGGGAAGAAGGGCCCCGATGGTAAGGAAGTTCCGGCCTCCCACAAGAATTCTCGGTATACCTTGCGGATTGACGAGCTGTCCAATTCCGACTCTTCCTTAGAGGATCCAAAGGGTGTTCCCGTAAGCGGCTTTATCTACGGAGGTCGGGATTCAGATACCAGTGTACCTGTGGCGGAGTCCCCAAGTTGGGGACATGGTGTGATGATTGGTGCCTGTCTCGAATCGGAAACTACAGCTGCCACATTGGGCCAACAGGGGGTAAGGAAACACAACCCCATGGCCAACTCTGATTTCTTAGCCATCTCCTTAGGCACTTATATTCGAAACTATCTAGACTTTGGTAAGCGCTTGGATAATCCACCCACAGTCTATGCCACCAACTACTTCCTGCGTAAGGATGGTAAGGGCTCCTACTTAAATGGAATCCTAGATAAGAAGGTCTGGATTATGTGGATGGAAGGCCGGGTGAATGGTGATTTCGACGCCATTGAAACACCAATCGGTCGCATCCCGAAATATGAGGACCTAAAGGTGCTTTTCAAAGAGCATCTGAACAAGGATTACACCGAGGAAGAGTATGTTGAGCAATTCTCGATTCGTGTGGATAAGTACATTGCTAAATACGACAGAATGGAAGCAATTTTTAGTAAGCATGATGATGTACCGGCGGAATTCATGGATCAGATTCGGAAGCAAAAACAGCTTCTAGAAGAGGCAAAGACAAAGTACGGTGCAGTTGTTTCTCCCTATAGATTGGTGTAAGTCAATGGGCCCCGGTTCAACCGGGGCCCATACCATATGGCCTCAGCCCTTTGTACCCGCACTGCAGTTGATTATCCCCACACAGACATCATTGGATACCCAAGGACGCCTATTTCTAGCCCTCCCGCAAGAGTACCAATGGGGTCTGTTCGTCCGCGTTGCCGAAAGGATTTGATTTCAAGGCTGCGATGCAGTGTTTGAGATCTTCTTTGCTAAACCCCTTAGATCTACCTATAATGTTGACACATCCTAAGTCATTTACGTCTGTTACCAATACCCTCATACCTGTCTTCGCATGTATTTCTTCGGCCAACTGGTCTGGATGGTCAGGCCCGGCGATGATATATCGCTCAAAGGGTGGTGCAGTACCGGATACATCATCAATGGATCGTACCTTAGGGCCTGTGACATAGAAAAATAGCCCCTTCTTACCAATCAACCTTCCTATGACTGCTACAAACGCCCCAAGCAAGATCCGTAATGCGCCCACTTGCCTGATGGCCAGCTGCATCGAATGAGGGGATGTTAGATTACCGGCCTTGTTGGGAAAACGACAGAGAAACCGGGCCAAGGGACTAGGCCTAATCTCCTCTGGCAGATACAATCGTCCCTGGGTGATGGCTACTGCAGTCTCGGCAATAGCAACTATGTCACTGGAACGGGCGATATGACGGGTATAACCGGAGATGACCTTAGCGATATCCTCACCTGGCATAAGCAGATGGGTCCGCAGTGGAATAGGATAAAGTGAGTTCACTACAATTCCCTCCCTAGTCCATTATATGGGGAAGTGGCCGGGTAGATTCCTGAAGAAGGAGTGGGTATTGTGAATTCCAGTGGGGAATTTGGGGTCGTAACGAACTTTTATGTAAAAACAGTTCTAAACAGGATCGAACCAGTAGATCATATTGTTTTGGAACTAATTACTTCGAAAAGCCTAAAGGTCCGCACGCCGATGTGTGGCAAGCGGGTGCTCGTTATTATTAGTGATGTTATACTTAATCCGCCTCGGACGCAGTTGAAGGTCTATGACGGGTTGCTCAATACGGTGACAGTCTACGGAAAGGCCCAGGGGGTTTGTATTGAGATCGACCAAGTTACTGCTACTAAGCCCGTGATTAGCTGGCATCCAGGAATACCTCTGCGGCTTTGTGTGGAGCTATCGCGACGGGAGGTCTGCAAAAGATTCAATGGTCGACGAATTTGCATCGATCCCGGCCATGGGGGAACAGATAGTGGGGCCGTAAGAAGACATAAAGAGGCTGATGTGGTATTACAGACCGCGCTTATTCTGGCCAAATGGTTGGAGAAACATGGTGCCCGGGTGATTATGACCCGGCGGATCGATCAAGACATGGCTTGGGAAGAAAGGCTACGTGTATTGCAGCAGGAGAGGGCAGAAATGTATATCGGGTTGCATGCGCATAGCCACCCAAACGCAGATAAGCGGGGAACCTTAGTCCGGTATGCCGCAAACCAAGGGAGCAAAAAACTGGCCACTTCATTGAATAAGGCGATTATGCTAGGAAATGACTACCTTGTGGATCTAGGGATTCTACCCCTGGAAGAGTTGGTGTTACCCAGGACTTGTCCTGGAGTGATCGTTGAATTGGAGAATATCAGAAACTTGGTGGGTGAAGGGCTGCTAAGGGATGTGGACGTACAAGAACGCATAGTTCAATCGAGCTTACATGGACTGATGGAGTATCTGCTCTGAAGACATAGGGCATCGCTGCCCCAAGTAGCCTAAATGTGCCCGGACCTATATACATTAGGTATCGGCACTGGCATCGTGATCAACAAGTATTCTACTGCTTTGGACAAGCCGTAGGTTCCCTTGGCTTAGATCCCGGGTGGAAACATCGCTTCTTGGTAAAACGTTCATTCCTTCCCAGGACAAGGTATTAAGTTCGGGACTAAGGTATCATGAATGCAAGGATCCTTTGTCATGGACATTCAAATAAAGACAATGGGGATTGGGACCGAACAAGCGGCAAACTAAGCGTCTGCTGGGTTTCGATTTACCATGCCGCTTCTGTGTCTGCTTGTTAAAGCAGGGAGGAATCTTTGCAACTGTGCTCAGCATGACAGGAGACCAGGAGTGCTTGTCGAATGTATTCAGAGAGGATCCGACAATACTTGATGAACATGGTTACTAGTCATCGGTTAGTGGAGGTGACAGGGCTACTTTTTCAACTGACTGGCCCGTGCTAGGTGAAGTTGTCTTTGTGCAGTAGAGGTGATACTACATTTGTAGCGCAGGTTATTGATGGTCGGGTGATTCCTCTGCAAAAGGAAGCAGGAACCCAATGGCGGGATGTTGCTGATTTGATCACAGAGGGATTAGGTAATCCCACAAAGGTGTCTGTGGCAAATCCACTCTCCGTGAAAGATCAGGATCTTACGTTCCTTGCTCCCATTCCCCGTCCTCCTAAACTCATCTGTATTGGACTAAATTACCGGGATCATGCCGCGGAGACGAATATGGAGCTGCCGAGAACACCGGTGGTTTTCGGCAAATACGCCAGTGCCGTGATTGGTCCTGATGAACCGATTGTCCTACCCCGGATCAGTAGCCAGGTGGACTATGAAGCAGAACTGGCGGTAGTGATTGGCCGAAGGGGAAAGAATGTCCCGGTGGAGCAGGCGATGGATTTCGTGGCGGGCTATACCATTATTAACGATGTCAGTGCCAGGGATCTACAAATGGAAAGTGGCCAATGGCTCAAGGGTAAGACATGTGATACCTTTGCTCCAATGGGTCCGTGGGTTGTCACCACCGATGAAGTAGCCGATCCCCATGATCTACATGTTTCCCTAAGACTCAACGGAGAAACCATGCAAGACAGTAACACAAAGCAGATGATCTTTCCCATTCCTGAGCTGATCAGTTATTTGTCCAGGCTGTTTACTCTAGAGGTTGGCGATGTTATTGCCACCGGGACTCCATCGGGTGTTGGTTTTGCAAGGAGACCTCCAATCTTTTTGCAGGACGGTGACTTGGTGGAGATTGAGATTGAGGGTATAGGCGTGTTGAGGAATCCGGTAGTAAAAGAGAGATGACTTATAATCTACAATATTATTCTGGAGGGATTAGCATGAAGAAGATCAAAGTAGGGATTATTGGTGTGGGAGGTATCGCTCAGACGGCCCACATTCCTTCCTGGAGAGCGCGTAAGGACGCTGAGATTGTGGCCATTGCTGACATTAACGAACAGAAACTTAAGCAGGTAAAAGAGAAGTTCATGGTTCCCCATGCCTTCACAGACTACCGGGAAATGCTAGCAATGGATGAGATCGATGTAGTTAGTGTGTGTACCCCCAACCTCACCCATGGGATTATCTCGAAGGATGCCCTCAAGGCAGGGAAACACGTCCTGTGTGAGAAGCCCGTTGCCGTCACTGGCAAAGAAGCTGAGGATATTGCCCAAACGGCGAAGGCGGTGGATCGAATCTTCATGGGGGCTTTCTGTCGCAGATTCGAGGCCGCTTCACAGGAAATGCGGCGTCGTATTGAGCAGGGTGAGCTAGGGAATGTTTACTATGCTAAAGCAGGTTACTTGCGTCGATCCGGTATTCCGGGGTTAGGTGGTTGGTTTACTGATAAGTCCCGGTCCGGTGGAGGCTGCATGTTGGACATTGGTGTCCATGCCCTTGATTTGACCTATTGGTTAATGGGCGCGCCTGAACCGGTTTCTGTGACAGGTAGTGTGTACCAAAAGTTTGGTGAGACAGCAGTTGACGGTGGATGGCCACCAAATGATACCCGGGTGGGAGATGTCTTTACTGACCTTAATGATGTTGAGGATTGTGCCTTTGGCAGTATCAAGTTTGCCAATGGCGCCACATTGAACGTAGAGGCAAGTTGGGCTGCCCATGTCATCCCCGGGAGTTACTTGCAGTTGCTCGGGGATAAGGGCGGAATTAGGCAGGATGCGGAGGGCACTAAGCTACTTACCACCATCAACGGCGAGCAGCAGAACATTGCCCTATCGGTTCAAGACCACAGCTCCTATGCCGAGGAGATCTCCCATCTAGTTGATTGTATTAAGCATAACCGGGCGCCATTGACCAGGCCTGAGGAGATTATTGATGTTAGCTATATCATTGAGGCCATCTACTTGTCTTCCGAGAGGGGGAAAGAGGTTCTATTTAGTGACCTGAAAGGAAGATAAGGATTAATGAATGAGGTGATTCATCCCATCCAGACGGGGATGAATCACCTCATTAGATAGTACGTAGCGAATCTAAGGCTTTGTACAATCCCTCGTGGAAATTCGGTAGTTGTTCCACAAAGTACCGAAAGGTGGAGGTCTAGTGGTAAAAGTGGGAATAATCCGGTGTCAGCAAACAGAGGACATGTGTCCAGGAACCACCGACTTTCTGATTGCAAAAGAAGGGAAATGTGTCTTTGAGCAGACTGGCCCGGTGGTAGTAATCGGGTTTGTTTCATGTGGTGGATGTCCTGGAAAAAGGGCAGTGGCAAGGGCCAAACTTATGGTTGATAGCGGTGCAGAGGCAATTGTCCTGGCTTCTTGTATCAGCAAGGGAACTCCAATAGGTTATCCATGTCCTCATTTCGAAACCATGAGAAATGCGATAAAACGCAAATGCGACATAACTGTATTAGAATGGACCCATTAGCAAGATGAGGCATCATCTGTGTCGAGGGGTCAGTCTGAGGTATCTGTAGCATTTATTCGACTGGAAACTCTGTTGTAAGTCTAATCATGTAAAGGCGATAAGAGTGTGTGCCACCGGTGCCCTTGGTTTGGGGGGTATGCTCTTTAAGTTCCAAGCTTAGTCTGCCCTCTCGAAAAAGGATGCTTTTTATTATCGAGCGATTGTCGTCAAAGGTCTTAAGCGGCTTCATTGGATAGATTAGCTTGCCACCAGGGTCATATCCCTTGCTATCTCAAGTGCGTACTTCTGCGTTATTGATGGGCTCCTTGGCCTTTTATGCTCAGTTCTGTTTCGAGGACTTCCAGTGGCTCTACATCTCATGCCTGGCCGGTACCATAAGAAGGATGTCTCTTACCAAGCTAGTTTATGGTTGAACCATCCGAAAGCCTTCGTACATAGGATAAAACCATCCAGGAGGGGGATGGCTGATGTCAAAACCCGAGAAGCAGTACGTTCTGTTAGAAGGATTTCCGGATGATATGCAGAAGTATCATAGTATTTAGGCATGAAAGGAGGGATAATGATATGTTCAAGCGTTCCATGATGATCGGTTTGGTTGTATGTACAATGTTGATGGGGCTTACGTTGGCGGTAGCGGCGGCAGAGCTTCCGAAAAACCAGATCAGTGTCTATGCTTACGACTTTGAAGACCTGAAACTAGGTGTAGGTTACGCACGGATGTTTGCCGGAGATCTGTCACTAGCTCTTAACGTGGATGGGCTTGGCAGCAAACCAGTTGTTAACCTTTCCGGGGCTTACTCTTTACCTGAGTTTGTACAAAACCTGAAGATGTATGTAGGAGCAGGTGCCACCTATGATGTAGATGCGAAGGAAACTACAGGCCATGCTCTATTAGGAGTCGGGTTTTCGTACTTTTATGCAGAGTATCAATATGGTTTTGGCACAGAAGCCAATGCTATGATACGGGGCGGACTGAGAATGCAGTTCTAGTAGCCGGTTTAGTTTCCTCTTTTTGGTGATGCACAAAAAGAGGAAACTTCCCTTCATATCTTCCGTAATAGTCTAGGGTGCCGCAGTTTTGCACTAGGACAAATGAATACGACCGCCTCTTTGAACAAGAATGCCCTTGGCAACAGGGGTTCTTGTTTGGACTGTTTCTCTTTTTGCTTCTTACCCATTTAAATACCACATTACATCTCAAGATATGGTTCTAGTCACACCAATGGGGTGTTCCAGGAACATTAATGCGTTTAACTAAGTCCTTATTAAAGAAGAACCCTCACGGTGCGGCCTATGACTGGGTTGTGAAGAAGCCAGACTTATCGGGACTTGTTTGTTTGGTGGAAGCGCAGTAATATAATATAAACTGAATGACACTTTGAGGTAATGAAATGAGCAATACAAGTATGACGCCGCGCCGTCTTGCGGCTATTCAGTCACGGAATCTTCGGTCTGAAATACTAAAGTTGGCGTGGCCAGCGGTGACAGAACAGATGTTGCACATGGCTGTGGGCATGCTTGATACGATCATGGTTGGTCGTTTAGGTCCGGCGGCCTTGGCATCTGTTGGTTTGGGTGCCCAGATCACGATGACCTTTACCAGTGTATTTAGTGCTGTTGCCACCGGCACCACTGCCTTAGTGGCGAGGCACGTAGGAGCTAAAGAGCCGGATAAGGCCAGTCAAGTTGCCCGTCAATCAATGGTGCTAGGCTTTGTGTTGGCCGCAGTTGTTACGGTGCTCACCTTCTGCGGCGCTGAATTCTTTTTGAACTTGCTGTTTCATAGAACCGATCCTGCTGTACGTCATGATGCGGCAAGCTATATTCGCATTATCTCCCTTGCAATGATCACCAACTTTCTTTTGATCATCACCAATGGGGTTTTGCGGGGGGCTGGAGATACCAGGACACCGATGTTTATCACAGGTTTAGTCAATATCGTGAACGTTATCGGCAACTATCTCCTTATTTTTGGGATTGGTCCTTTTCCCATGATGGGTATACGGGGAGCAGCATTGTCTACAGCAATTTCCCAGGGGGTCGGTGGAATAACCGCTATTACCGTTGTTGCTTTGGGTAAAGGCCCCATTAAAATCTCCTGGCGGGATTCCTTTCGGCCCCATCGAGAGACTATTAGCCGAATCTTGCGCATTGGCGTGCCGGCGGCCTTTGAGCTGTGGGTGATGCGCTTTGGGCAGATTCTGTACACGATCATTGTTTCATCTTTGGGTACGGTGGCCTATGCGGCCCATCAAGTGGCTCAAAACGCTGAATCTCTTTCGTTTATGCCCGGCTTTGGCTTTGCTCTAGCTGCTACAACCTTGGTTGGACAGTCCCTAGGCGCCCGGGATCCGGAACTGGCGGAGAGAAGCAATATTGAAGCGATGAAGCTTGCCATGGGGACGATGGCTTGTCTTGGAGTTGTCCTTTTCCTTGGGGCAGATCAGCTGGTCCGGGTTTTCACAGATGATGCAGAAACTATTGCCCTCGGGGCCCAGGTGCTGCGCATTGAGGCTCTAGCTCAACCAGCCTTGGCCGCGGTGATGGCACTAAATGGTGGGCTGCGGGGTGCCGGGGATACCGTTTCTGTTATGACGATCTCTGCTATTGGCTTATGTGGGACCAGGGTAGTTCTTGCTTATTTGCTTGCCATTCATTTTGAACTAGGTTTGGTGGGGGCTTGGATTGCGATGGCAGTTGATTTATTCATACGGGCTGGCCTATTGTGGTGGAGATTTAAGCAGGGCCATTGGAAGTATCTGCATGTCTAGCTACTTGTGACAGCAGGCGGTAGAGATTAAAGCTTAAGGGGAGATGTCGATGAATGCCGATGTTTTTTTAGCGACGTTTCATCAGATTGAACGGCATCTGGCGCGGATCGTTAACAGTAAGAGACATGAGAGCTTTGGGCGGCTTGTTGGCTTGGCTTCAAGCAAGAGCGCTGTGGTTAGGGCCTATGCCGATGATCTTCGGGAATATGCGGATCTGAGAAATGCTATTGTCCATCAACGCACTGAACCAGAGAGGGTGATCGCCGATCCCCTCCCTGAGACAGTTGAACATATTCAGAAAATCCGCGATGCCCTTGTTCGACCACTTAATGTTTATCCCTTGTTCAAAATTGATGTTGAGACCCTTGATGTGAATGATCCCATGGGTAAGGTCTTTGACTTTGTAGTACGAAAGGACTACTCGAAGTTTCCCGTCTATGACCGAGGAAGCAAATACTGTGGGTTTATTACCGAAAAGGAGATTACTCGGTGGGTGGCCCAGGCCCAATTTGGAAGTATGCAACAACTCAAGGAAGCACCGGTCAAAGAAGTCCTATCCTTCATAGATTGTGATAACTCTGCGGCCTTTATACCCCCGGATACCACTGCCTATGATGCCCGAGAGATCTTTGCCGGACGGGATGGTAAAACGCTTAGAGCACTATTAATTAGCGAAAGAGGGCTTTCCACGGATCCCCTACTGGGGATTATTACCCCCAAGAGCCTTCTCTCGGTGGAGTTCTAACTGGGACTTGATGCTATCCCTGCTAGGATGTGCATATACCATAAGAAAGGCGTCAACCTGATTCCAAAAATCCTGTGGTCCCATTTCGTCCTCCCGGGTATCATAGGTGTTAGGATAGCCGATGCCGCCACCGCCGATGGTGATTAGATTTGCCTGTTCCATGGACTTTGCCAATGTCTGGATGTGTCGCGGAGTCAGGGTTAGTCCTGTGGATTCACTTAGCAGGGAGGCGATGGTCTGTTGTGTGGCGGCGAGGAATTGTTTGCCTCGAATCTTTCGTTCGTGGATCAATTCAATGAAAGCTAGAACTAAAGTCTCTGTGATGCTATCTTCAGATTGTGTCATAGTTGTTCTTCTCCGTTGGTGCAAAGGTATTCCCGGAACCTGCCGGCCACAGCGTGGGGCAGATTGGCTATTACCTTGACCCCCTGTTCAAGGTAATCTTGGTTGGTAATCTCACCAAGTTCGTGAAGCGCATGTATTACTTGACCCTCTTCATAGGGAACAAAAAAGGAAAACTGGGCGCGGCTTTGCCTTAATTGTTCTACTAAGAGTTGGTAAAGCTGTTCGATATTCTCTGCCGTCTTGGCGGAGATGCCGATCGCGTTCTCGGGCCAAAAGGGGTAATCATCTAAGCACTGGTCGATCTTGTTGTATACCAGGATGGTGGGTGTTCGTTCTGCTTCGAGCATCCTTAGCACCTCACTACCTGTTTGCAGCTGCTGTTCGTGCATAGGATGGGCTCCATCGATCAGGTGGATGATTAGATCCGATTTGGTGATTTCTTCTAAGGTAGCGCGAAAAGCGGCTACTAGGGAATGGGGGATGCGCTGGATGAATCCCACAGTATCTACGATATTTAGCGGAAGGTTCCCGGGGAGGGTAATCTGGCGCACCGTGGGATCTAAGGTAGCAAACAATTTGTTCTCCGCGGCCACTTCCATGTTGGAGAAGCCTGTTGCCATGGATCTTTGGGTGTGCTTATCCGCTGATAGGAATTGGTCGATTCCGACATTTTCAATGCCGCTGAGCAGATTCAAAAGGGAGCTCTTGCCCGCGTTAGTATAGCCAACAATAGCACATATTGGTACTTGGCGGCGTTTGCGCTCCAGACGATGCAATTGTCTCTGGGCGGCAATTTGATCTATTTCCCTTTCCAAAATACTAATGCGGCGCCTGATTCTTCGGCGGTCACTTTCCAGCTTGGTTTCTCCCGGACCCCGAGTACCAATTCCTCCGGCCAGCCTAGAAAGCTCTTGGCCACGTCCGATTAGTCTGGGTAGTAGGTATTTTAGCTGGGCTAGTTCAACTTGCAGCTTGCCTTCTCTGGTCCGAGCTTTTTGCGCGAAGATGTCCAGGATAATCTGGGTTCGGTCTAAGACTTTACATTCGAGGTTCTGTTCCAGATTACGGGCTTGGGTCTCAGAAAGCTCAAGATCAAAGACCACTGTGTCAATACCCCGTTCTGTGACCTGTTTGGCTACATCGGATAGTAGTCCGGTGCCGATGCAGTACGCAGGGTCAATAGAAGGTCGGGATTGGGTCAACTGATTGACCACATATCCTCCGGCAGTTTGCACTAGTTCCTTTAGCTCAGCTAAAGAGGCCTGCACCATATACTCTGGGGTGGGTGGTATCTGCACACCGATAAGTAGGACCCGTTCGGGTATCATATTAGTAAGGACTCACCTCGCTTAGGGTGTTTACCCTATTAGTATAGCGGATTGCTCCTTTAAGATCCACAGACTTTGGGCTGCGTCTGCTAAGGGTTTGCAAAAAGTGATAAAAGTGGTTTGACAATCACAAGCCCGATGCTATAGTATTTATGGGAATAGGCAGCGGATAATTGCCTGTCTAGAGCCTTAACCTTAGTATTGTCGGGATTTTGTATGGGACAGGGAACAAAAGGTTTTCAAGGGCCGCTCTCTTTGGGACATAGAGGACTAATCACATCTTTTTGAGAAGGAGACTAAGCGTATGTTGAAGCTGGTTTTGCCCACCGGTAGTCTGGAAAAACCAACCTTGCAGATGTTTGAAGATGCGCAGCTGGCGGTAAGTTGCTACAATTCCCGTTGCTATGAAGGGGAAATCGATGATCCCCGTATTTCCCGGGTGCGGTTTATGCGACCCCAGGAAATACCTTTATATGTTGCCGAGGGTCTGTTTGACCTAGGTATTACCGGTCTTGATTGGATTATGGAGCGAGGCTGTCAAGAACGAGTGCAAGTGGTCACTCAGTTACCTTACAGCAAGGCTACGTCCCATCCGGTCCGGATTGTGGTCGCGGTTCATGAAAGTTCGGGTATTGACCGGGTTGAGGATATCCCTAAGGGTAGTCGGGTAACCACCGAATATGTTACCCTCGCTAAGCAGTACTTCGCTGAAAAGGGCATTGATGTTCAGGTCGAGTTCTCCTTTGGTACCACCGAGGCGAAGGTACCTGAGATTGCCGATGTGGCAGTGGAGTTAACAGAAAGGGGTACGACCTTAAAAGCCAATGGCCTTAAGATTATTGATGTGATCTCCGAATCCAAGACCACGCTAATCGCCAATCCCAACAGTGAACAAGATCCGCAAAAACACCGGGCGATTAGTGAGATCAAAACACTGTTGCTGGGGGCCCTCATGGCTCGGGGGCGAGTGCTATTAAAGATGAACGTGGCCAAGGTTAACCTGAAGAAAGTACTATCACTTCTTCCCTCGATGAAGGCTCCCACGATCTCGCAGCTATACTCCGATGCCGATGATTATGTTGCCGTGGAAACAGTGGTTGATCGTCAAGGGATTAATGTCCTGTTACCCAAACTGGTATCGGCTGGGGCAGAGGACATTCTAGAAATTCCTATCAGCAAGATTATCAGCTAATTTCCCAATTCGGCGGCAGGAATGTATATGGCATTACCGAATATATTACGTGGTCTTTGGCACAGCACAGTGTGCAAGGATCTTGAATCACGCTAAAGGAGGTGACGGGGACCCTCTAGCCTGTGTCTAGCTGAGGGTTACATGTAGATATGAGCAAGTTAACCGAGGCGATTACCCTTGCTATTGTCGGTGCAGTGGTTGTTATGTTCTGTTTAGCTTTGTTTGCCTGGTTGGTAAGCTTGATGGGCCAGGTGATTGCCAGTAGGACGAAACGGCAAAAGATGGTGCCGGCAACTGCACCCACCGGTATAACCAAAGAGACGAGAAACCAACCACAAATAGCCGCTATCACGGCGGTTTTAAGTACTTTAATCGATGTGGACAAGATAAAGAGTATCACCATCACAAAGAAAGACTAAACCTATGGTGAACTTACCAGTGGGAAAGGGGCAAAGAATCAATGGTACGTAGATTCAAAGTCAGTGTTGATGGAGAAGTATACATGGTTGAAGTGGAAGAGACTAACGGTGGTGCGGAGGAGAAGCAGTCTGTATCCCCGAAGGCAGAGACTCCAAAAGCAAAACCAGTCGCCGATAGCAGTCTGAGATATGTCAAGGCTCCTTTACGAGGCAGTATTACCTCTGTGAGGGTACAGGTCGGGGATAAAGTAGAGAAGGGGCAGGTTGTCCTGACGTTAGAAGCAATGAAACTAGAGAACGAACTGGTCGCGCCCGTGTCTGGAACAGTGGCACAGGTTTTGGTAGCTGCTGGAGAGACCGTGGAGGCGGGTCAGGAACTGGTGGGCCTTAAGCAGTAAATTAGGGAGTGAGTTAGAGTGACACAGTTCGTTGATTTTCTGAAGAGCACCGGTTTTGCCAGTATTACCTGGCAGCAATTGGTGATGATCGTGGTATCTTTTATTCTGTTTTACCTGGCAATCAAGAAACGCTATGAACCTCTATTGCTGCTGCCCATCGGGTTTGGCATCCTTCTTGCCAATTTGCCAGCTACTGATCTGCTAAACACCGACGGCTTGTTGGACGTTATCGGGTTGGGTGTAAAGAAAGGGTTATATCCTCCACTAGTATTCTTAGGTGTGGGAGCGATGACTGACTTTGGTCCTTTAATTGCTAGTCCCCGGACCATGTTGCTAGGTGGAGCAGCACAGATCGGTATTTTCATCACCTTTCTGGGGGCTGCTGCTCGGTTCACGCTTAAACAATCGGCAGCGATCAGTATCATTGGCGGAGCCGACGGCCCCACCGCGATCTTTTTGGCCCAAAAGCTAGCACCGGAATTACTAGCGCCGATTGCAATTGCTGCTTATTCGTACATGGCTTTGGTTCCGGTAATTCAACCACCAATTGCCCGGCTTTTGACAACCAAGAAGGAACGCTGTATCCGCATGGAGCAACTTAGGGAAGTTTCCAAGGCCGAGCGGATTATTTTTCCCATTATGATTACAGTGATTGGTATTTTGTTTTTGCCTTCCGCGGCTGCTCTTCTAGGTTCCCTTATGCTAGGTAACCTGCTCCGCGAGGCCGGCGTGGTTGATCGTTTGGCAAAGACAGCCCAAAATGAGTTAATCAATATTGTGACCATCTTTCTAGGCTTGTCGGTAGGTGCCTCGGCCCAAGCCAGCACATTTCTTTCCTTGCAGACAATCGGTATTTTGCTCCTTGGTGTTTTTGCCTTTATGGTCAGTACGGCTACCGGTGTTCTGTTTGCGAAAATAATGAACCTGTTTACTAAAGACAAGATCAACCCCCTCATTGGTGCGGCGGGAGTTTCGGCTGTGCCTATGGCAGCCCGGGTGGTCCAGAAGATGGGTCAGGAAGAGGACCCCGAGAACTTCCTGTTGATGCATGCAATGGGCCCGAATGTATCCGGAGTGATTGGTTCTGCCATTGCAGCAGGGGTGTTCTTGGCAATATTGGGGTAAGTCATTAGTTGCTTACTGGATGACCTTATCCGAGAGGAGTTGCTTGTTTTGAGTGGGAAAAACAAAATAGGAATTACCGAGACGATTTTACGGGATGCCCATCAGTCGTTAATGGCAACCCGGATGCGTCGAAACCATATGCTTGAGGTCGCTGAGCAAATCGATAGTGTTGGCTACCATTCGTTAGAGGCCTGGGGTGGAGCTACCTTTGATGCATCATTGCGCTATCTGAAAGAGAGCCCCTGGGAAACCCTACGTAAACTGCGTGAGCGGATTACCAAAACGCCCCTGCAAATGCTCTTGCGCAGCCAGAATCTTTTAGCGTATCGGAATTATCCCGACGATGTGGTGGAGGCCTTTGTCCGCCACTCAGTGGAGAACGGCATCAAAATTGTTCGCGTTTTCGATGCACTCAATGATGTACGCAATATGGAGCTTTCCATTAAGACTGCGAAACAGGCCGGGGCCCATGCCCAAGGCACTATTGTCTACACCATCAGCCCGGTCCACAATCTCGACTACTATGTTCGGGTGGGCAAAGCACTTAAGGAGATGGGTGCTGATTCTATCTGTATCAAGGATATGGCAGGACTAATTACACCCACCGCTGCCTACAACCTTACCAAACGGCTGAAAGCCGAGGTGGGTTTGCCGGTACAGCTTCATTCCCACTATACCAGTGGATTGGCCGGTATGGCCTATTTTAAGGCTGCTGAGGCTGGGGTAGACGTCATTGATACAGCCCTTTCGGCCTTGGCCTTTGGTTCTTCCCAGCCAGCCACAGAGACGATGGTGGCTGCGTTGAAGGAGACCGAGTACGATACCGGACTTGATCTTGGCCAGCTGAAGGCTCTTAACCAGTATTTCAAGGAGATCAAGAAGGAGTACGGTGAAGTGGTGGCACCACTCCGCATGGATCCTGAGGTTCTGAGCTACCAGATTCCTGGCGGTATGTTGTCCAACTTAAGATCCCAGCTGATGGAGCAGGGGATGGTGGACAAGATCGAAGAGGTATTTGCCGAGGTTCCCCGGGTGCGCCAGGAACTAGGTTATCCACCCCTGGTGACCCCCATGAGCCAAATCGTGGGGACCCAATCGGTCTTTAACGTAGTGACTGGACAACGCTACGGAATTCTATCTAAAGAAGTCAAGGATTACGTCAAGGGCCTTTACGGACAGCCGCCAGGCGAGATCAGTGAAGAGATCAAAAGCCGGATCGTTAACGATGGGGAAGTTGTCACCTGTCGACCTGCAGATCTGCTAAAACCTGGCTTGCCCACTGCTACAGATGAGTTAAAGAAGCTAGGTTACAGTCATGTGTCCGAGGAAGAGGTACTAGCTTACATCATGTTCCCCGAACAGACCAAGGCCTACCTTAACGGCAACGCGTAGCGAAAAGAAAAACGATGACTTTGGTATCACCAAAGTCATCGTTTAACTTGATAAAGAAACAAAAGCGGAGGTTCTCACCCTAGGAGACTTTCTGCTCACTGTCAGATGAGGAAGCTGGAGTCTCTTTCCTGCTATCGGTCACGTAGAAACCAGGTCCTTTAAAGATAATATTGACATTGTGACTGATTAGCCTTTTAACAGGCTCTCCGCAGGTTGGACATTTCTCTAAGGCAGGGTCGGTGATACGTTGCTCTTGTTCGAAACGACCACACTTGGAGCATTTGTATTCATACGTCGGCATACGGATCCCTCCTGATTCAATGTGAAGTAATAGTTTACTACTGCCAACGTGGTAGTGAACTGAAATGTGAAGCTTGGGTTTGATCTAAGTACCGTGACTGCTCTCCCCTTGTTTCACTAATCATTTATGATACCCCAAAATTGCGCGGGGTGCAATACCTTAGGTTTGCCCTGTGGGTCAGAAGAGTTCCTACTTCCTGTAGGATGCCCAGGGAAAGGGCGTATTTTCCCCTGAATGTCTTAGTCAAGATGACTTTCGATGGCGCAAATAGTAGGTACTGTAGATCTTGACAACTGAAAACAAACAGGGTAAAGTGGACATACGGAAACGGTTCCAAATACTAATGTGGAGGAATGGGTAGTGGGTCAAAAAGTAAGGGTTGGACTTATTGGATGCGGTAGAGTAGCTAATGTTCACGCGCGAGCACTGAATGAACTTGAGCAGACGGAACTGGTTGCAGTCTGCGATATCAAAGAGGACCGAGCCAAGGATTTCACCGTCAAGTACAACTGTAAGGATTATTACCTAGATTACAAGGAGATGCTGGCCCGGGATGACATTGATGCTGTAGAGATTTGTACGCCCCACCATCTTCATAAGGACATGGCAATTGATGCAGCAAATGCCGGTAAGCATATCTTGACGGAAAAACCAATGGCTCTTTCTGTAGCTGATGCTGATGCCATGATTGAAGCTGCAGAAAAAAATGGTGTGACCCTTGGTGTTATTTTCCAGAACCGATACAACGACGCTTCTGTTGCTGTAAAAGAAGCCATTGATAGTAACAAACTAGGGAAGATACTGGGTGCCCGTGCATTCATTACCTGGAAGCGAACCGATGAATATTACAAAGGAAGCGATTGGAAAGGAACATGGGACAAAGAAGGCGGCGGGTTTCTTATTGACCAGGCGATTCATACCATTGACCTGATGCAATGGCTAGTCGGTGATGTGGAAACCATCCGGGCGACCTACGCTACCCATGCCCATGATTATATCAAGGTGGATGACGTCGCGGAAGCATACATCAAGTTCGGCAACGGTGCCCAGGGTTGTCTCTATGGCAACTGCTTCTATGCCTATGATGCACCGGTTTACCTGGAAATTGTTGGTGAGAATGGGATCGCTGAGGTCATTGGTTCATATAAGGGGAAAGCCGTCATCAAGGTGGATAATCGAGAGACTACAATTACCCAAAAGGAAGGTTTAGTGCTTGGTAAGAGTTACTGGGGCCCTTCCCATATCCGTCAGATTGAGGAGTACTACACTGACCTACTAGCGGGGCGTAAGCCTGTCATTGATGGTAAAGCGGGCAAGGTGGCCATGGCCATGGTATTGGCGATGTATGAATCCCATCGTCAAGGAAAGCCAATTGATTTTCAGTCGTTTCTCAATAGCAGGTAGGAGGTTAATGTGCGTCTGACTATTCGCGATATTGCCAAAGAGGCTGGGGTGGGACTGGGGACTGTTTCTCGGGTGCTTAATGATAGTCCCCATGTTAGCCCCGCAACAAGGGCGAAGGTGCTTGAGGTGATAGACAAGCACAATTACCGTCTCCATGCCGTGGCGCGCAGTTTGGCTAAAAGATGTACCAATACGGTGGGGGTTATTGTACCTCAGTTTACGAAGCGGTTCTTCATTGAAGTCCTCAAGGGTATTCAAGGCCAACTGGATAACTCTGGTCGGGATCTTATCCTTTACAACGTGCAAAACCGGGTGCAGAAGGAAGAGATCTTCGAGCGAATAACCTACGAAAAACCCGTGGATGGCATTATTGTGATCAATTTGCGCCTTACGGATAGGCACTGTCAATTGTTGCAAGAGGCCGGATTGCCAGTGGTACTGGTGGATAGCGAGCGACATGAGTTTACTTCTATCGTCTCGGACAATGCCCGAGGGGCGGAAATAGCAGTCACCCACCTGATTGAACTAGGGCATAAGGAAATTGGTATGGTCAACGGCCTGATGCGTTATCATGCCAGTCGACAACGCTTGCAGGGATACAAGAAAGCTTTAACGGACCACGGGATCGAAGTCAACCATGAGCTGGTGGTAAATTCGGAGTTCTGCCGAGCCGGAGGATATGAAGCTGCGACAGCCTTACTTTCTAGGGTGACTCCCACAGCCATTTTTGCAGCTAGCGATGAGCAGGCCATTGGTATCATGGACTACGCTAAGAAGGCGGGGATTCAGATTCCGCAGAAGCTAGCTATCGTGGGTTTTGATGATATAGATCTTGTGGACTTTATTGGTCTTAGTACCATGCGTCAGTCTATGGAGGAGATGGGTTCTGTGGCCGCTTCAAAGCTTCTGGAGATGCTAACTAACCCGAATGATGAGGAGAATCCTCCGGAGCGGATCGTGTTTTGTCCCCGCTTGATTGTGCGTTCATCCTGTGGATCGCAAGTCTAGTCGGTCCAACCAAAATAAATCTGAAATAGGTCCTGCTCTGTTACCAAGGAGCAGGATTTTCTCATTGTTTCACTAATAAGCATAGTTGAACTAAGATAAAAGGAGTGGCGAGTATGTTGATCAGATCAAGATTACAAGAACCATTGCTCTTTGATGGTGCAATGGGAACGATGCTTCAACACAGAAGCGACCTTGCCTTTCCGGAACTAAATAATCTAAAGGCCCCTGATGTGGTTAGTAATGTACACCGGGTGTACTTAGAGGCTGGGGCTGATGTGGTGGAGACAAACACCTTCGGGGCCAACCGTTTTAAGTTAGCCCAACATGGCTATGAGGAACACGTCTGGGAGATCAATGAAAAGGCGGCCCGGTTGGCGAAGTCTGCGGCAAGCAAGGCTGGCAAGGATCGGCTAGTCGCTGGCTCCATGGGCCCCACCGGACAACTGATGGCTCCCTTGGGTACAGTTACCTTTGATGAGGTGTATGAGGCGTATCGGACCCAAGCACAGGCACTGGCTGCGGGCGGTGTGGACCTAATTATCGTAGAGACAATGTTGGACTTAGCTGAAGCCCGGGCTGCCCTTTTGGGGGCCTTGAGTACAGGTCTTTCGGTAATTGCTCAGATGACTTTTGAGGATTCGGGACTTACCATGATGGGTACTTCTCCCCAAGTGGCTGCATGTGTATTATCCAGTCTTGGTGCTAGCGTTGTTGGGGCCAACTGTGGCCTAGGGCCAGCGGGAATGCTCAACATCATTGAAGCCATGGCCCCAATTGCGGATTCTGTCTCGGTGATGCCTAATGCGGGACTTCCCAAATTAGTTGATGGTGTGGATTTCTATGAGCTGACACCTGAGGAAATGGCCAGCTATGTACCCCAGTTTATTGAAAGTGGAGCAAACATCATTGGTGGTTGCTGTGGTACGACGCCTAAACATATTGAACTGATGAGACAGTCCCTATGCCACATATCCGGCAAAAAGCCCACGAAAGCAGGGGTCTATACGGCAAGCAGCAGACAGCTTGTCCAAATTAACCTTGGACAACGGGCTAAAGAGTGTTCTCCTGACGATTGGATGCAACTGGCCGATGAAGACTGTTCTTTGTTGGTTCTGCGCAATCCAGAGGAGATAGGGATGCTGCAGATGATGTGCCCGGTGCCCTTTGTGTTTGTCGATGTAAGTCTGGAGAAGCTTGAGACTCTCCTGAAGGAGTATAATGGAAGAGCCTTGGTGGTGCCGCCCTGCACACCTAATGAATCAGGGTTTCACGTTTATGCTGAAGTTGCGAAGAAATTTGGGGCGATCCTTGTCTTAGATGAGTATCAGAATATAGGTATGGAAGTTGCGGTAAAGACACCGGTAGGTCACGATGTTTGGTGGATCGAAACTGGGGAATAACATAGAGGATATTTATAAGGATAATCTTAGAACACGGACACTTTTGCATTTCATTACACAGGCCTGATTACCCCATAGTTTGGGAGGTGAAGGACCACTCCTCCCCACGGAAGCTGGTCCAATGCTATGGACACGATCGTCGGCAGACTGGAGCAGGTATACGGTAGACCGATCTTAACAAAGAGAAAAGCAGCTATTGATGAGCTTGTATTGACGATTCTATCCCAGAACACCAATGATCAGAACCGAGATCGGGCTTTTCGGCGGTTGAAGGAGCGCTTCCCCACGTGGGAGGCGGTGAAAAACGCCGACGTTATCCAGATAGAAGAGGCGATTCGACCCGGGGGTCTGGCTCGAACTAAGGCACCTAGGATCAAGAAGGCTCTCCATGCTATTGAAAACCGATGTGGAGAGTTATCCTTGGACCTTCTGGAACAACGGAGTACCGAAGAGGCCTTCGCATTCTTGACCAGTCTTGATGGGGTGGGCCCCAAGACTGCTGCCTGCGTCCTGCTGTTTGCCTTTGACAAGCCGGTTTTTCCAGTGGATACCCATATCTGGCGGATCGCAAAAAGACTAGGTATTGTGGATGAGAAGACCAGTGCCGAAAAGACCCAAAGTGTTCTGCAAAAGCTGGTTGCACCCGCGGATTACTATTCTTTTCATCTTAATCTGATTCGGCATGGCCGTAGTGTGTGTTATGCCCGAAGACCTAATTGCCCTGAATGCGTCCTTGTTGATGTTTGCAGGTATTATGCAAAGGAGAATGCCGATGTATAAGTCGTTTACCGTGAAGACCAAAGAGCGCACTGAGGTAATAGAGATTACGCAAACTGTGCAAAGTATTGTTGATGAGCAGGGAGTGTCCTCAGGGATCTGCTGTGTATTCATCCCCCACACTACCGCGGGTATCATGATTAATGAACGATGTGACGGGGATGTTGCCCAGGACATTACCACCAAGTTGGATGAACTAGTACCAAGAAGCAGTGAGTTTCGTCACTGTGAGGGAAACTCCGACGCGCATATCAAGGCCAGCCTAATTGGTACCTCCCGAAATGTGATTATTGCTGAGGGAAGACTGCTGCTTGGGACCTGGCAAGGCTTGTTTTTCTTTGAATTTGATGGACCAAGGACAAGAACCGTATGGATTCAGATTCTAAGGGAGGAGACTCAGGGATGATCGGAATTATCGGTGGAACTGGAGTATATGGGCTGCCGTTCTTTCAAGATAGTGAGAGGACCCTCGTCCCAACCCCCTACGGCGAAGCCACCGTTTTCCTGGGAAAGGAAAGTGATCGTCTAGTCGCTTTCATGCCCAGACATGGCTCGGATCACCATTTGCCACCCCACCGGGTGAACTATCGGGCGAATATTTGGGCCCTGCGGGAATTGGGTGTAGAAGCTGTGTTGGGGATTGCTGCCGTAGGTTCGCTGCGAGAAGAAATAGCCCCGGGAACGTTAGTCATCGCGGACCAGTTTCTGGATTTCAGCAAGACCCGGCCCACTACCTTCTTCGATGAACAGGTTGTCCATACGGATATGACCTATCCTTATTGCTCCTCTTTACGGGAGTATGCCGAGGATATCGCCAGCAGGGTGGGAATTACCTATCGTAGTTATGGTTGTTATGTGTGTACCGAAGGTCCCCGGTTTGAGACAGCAGCCGAGGTCCGCATGTTCGCCCAACTTGGGGGCGATGTGGTGGGGATGACCAATGCTCCCGAGGCTGTTCTTGCCCGGGAAATTGGACTTTGCTATGGGGTTCTGGCCTTGGTTACCAACTTTGGTGCAGGACTTACCTCTAATGCACTGACTCACCAGGAAGTGACCTTGGCAATGAAGGAGCAAGAGGATTTGTTTTTGGCATTACTGGTGGATCTAATCAAAAGCCTGCCTAGGGAATGGGGCTGCCAATGTGCGAAGGGGAAGGGATGACATTGTCAACAAGAAGGTTACCGGTGGTCTGGGAAAATGAGATGTTGATTCTACTGGATCAAAGAAAACTACCATTGGAAGTAGTGACCATTGAATGCACTACACCGGAACAGGCCGCCTCTTGTATTAAGGAAATGGTGGTCCGGGGGGCACCGGCCATTGGGATTACTGCAGCCTACGGTTTGGTCTTGGCTGCCAAAAAAGGGCCCGAAAAGGTTAAGGAGGCGGCAGAGCTTCTGCGGCAGACTCGTCCTACTGCAGTGAACCTATTCTGGGCTATTGACCAGATGTTAACGGCACTGGAAGAGTATCAAGGTGATGATCTGTATGGTCATATGTTGAAAAAAGCTAAGGCCTTGGCTGAGGAAGATGTGAGGATTAATAAGCAGATGGGCCAGTTTGGTGCCAAACTTGTGCCCCACGGAGCCGCTATTTTGACTCACTGCAACGCCGGGGCCCTGGCCACTGTGGACTATGGAACTGCCCTAGGTGTTATGCGAGCTGCCCAGGAGGCAGGGAAGGACATCTCAGTCTATGCCTGTGAGACAAGACCCTACTTACAGGGGGCGCGGCTTACCACCTGGGAGCTTCTCGTTGATGGAATACCAGTAACCTTGATTACCGACAATATGGCTGGGTACTTAATGCAACTAGGTCGAGTCTCCCTAGTGGTTGTCGGTGCAGATCGAGTGGCAGCCAATGGGGATGTGGCCAACAAGATCGGTACCTATGGATTGGCGGTGTTAGCTCGGGAGCATGGGGTCCCCTTCTATGTGGCGGCACCCACATCCACAATTGATCGAACGCTATCCAAAGGAGAGGACATTCCCATTGAAGAGCGGGGATGGGAAGAAGTAACCCACGTCTTTGGGAAGCAGATTGCCCCTGCAGGTGTTTCGGTATGGAACCCCGCCTTTGATGTGACTCCCCATCACCTGATTACCGGGATCATTACCGAATCCGGGGTACTAAGGGAGCCATACAAGGAGAGTATAGAGGAGTTGTCTGCTAGTTGCTAATTGATGACTTGCCTAAGGGCGAGTTTCTCATTACCAATGCTAAGATCATTACTTGTGATAAGGTCCAGCGGGTCTATACACAAGGGGATATACACATTAAAGACGGTGTTATAGCGGATCTGGGGGCTCACCTCACCCTGCCGGGGATCAATGCCTTTGATGCCCAGGGCTTGGTTGCGCTGCCGGGCTTAATCAACGGACACACCCATGCAGGGATGACTTTGCTTCGGGGACTAAAGGATGATGTGGATTTATGGGAGTGGCTTAATTCGTATATCTGGCCGGCAGAATCGTGCATGGAGCCAGAGGATATCTACTGGGGAAGCCTCCTTGCCTGTATCGAGATGTTGAAAGCCGGGGTAACCACCTTTGTGGATATGTACTTCCATGAAGGCGAGACCGCCAGGGCGGTGGAGGAGATCGGAATCCGTGCCTACCTTTGCCGGGGGATTATCGAGGGTCGCGATCAGGGAGCTGCGGGTCTTGAGGAAACCAATGCTCTGCTTGCCCGGTGGCACAATGGAGCCGCAGGAAGGATTAAGATCACGTTAGGTCCCCACGCGCCCTACACTTGCTCTATTCCATTTCTTAGGCGGATTAGGGATTTTGCCATTGGACAAGATCTGCCAGTGCATATTCACGTGGCTGAGACGAAGCAAGAGGTCGAGAAGAGTCAAAGGGCCTATGGGTTTACCCCGGTGGCCATGCTTAAGCGGGCTGGACTGCTAGATCCCCGGATCCAACTCATTGCCGCCCACTGTGTGCATTTGACTACTGAAGATATTCGGTTGATGAAAGAGGCCGGGGTTGGTGTAGTCCATTGCCTTGGAAGCAACCTAAAACTAGGCTCAGGGATTGCCCCGGTTATAGAGTTGCTTAATGCTGGAGTCAAGGTGTGCTATGGTACCGATGGAGCTGCTAGTAATAATAACCTGGATATCATTAGGGAAATGCGGCTTGCAGCCCTAATCCATAATGGGATTAGTGGGAAGCCCGGTATTTTGCCTGCGTCCCAGATCATCTCCATGGCCACAAATCATGCTGCTGCTATCCTAAAAAGGCCAGATTTGGGGTCCTTAGAGATTGGCAAAAGGGCGGACATAGTACTATTGGATACTAGTGGTTGCCACTGGTATCCCAGAGAAGATGCTGTATCATCACTAATCTATAGTGGTAGCTGGGCTGATGTTGATACCGTCTTGGTTAACGGGGAATTTGTGGTTCACAAAGGAAAAGTGCTTACAGTAAACGAAGAAGAAGTCAAGGCACAAATAGAAAAGCGGGCTTGGCGGATCAAGAATGCCAAGTCTATTGTTTGAGGGAGTGCGATTTATGGAACAGGTAAGGGTTAGATTTGCGCCTAGCCCTACGGGCTATTTGCACGTTGGTGGGGCGCGTACTGCATTATTCAACTGGCTTTTTGCCCGACACCATCGGGGAGTCTTTGTCTTGCGTATTGAGGATACCGATGCGGAACGGTCAACCCAGGAATCCTATCAGTGTATTCTGGATGGGATGCGCTGGTTGGGAATGGATTGGGACGAAGGTCCCGAGGTAGGAGGGGACTTCGGACCATATATCCAAAGTGAACGGCAGGATTTCTACCAGGCAGCCGTCGATAAGTTGTTTAGTATCGGTCGGGCCTACAAATGCTACTGTACACCAGAGGAACTAGACGAAATGCGCAAAACGGCCCTCGAGGAGGGACGGGCACCTAAATACGATGGTCGGTGCCAAAGCCTTACTCCAGAGCAGTGCGCAGAGTACGAGAAGATGGGTCGTAAACCCGTAATCCGGTTTAAAACAAAAATGACGGGCAAGACCGTGATTGACGATCTGATCCGGGCCAAGGTGACCTTTGCCAATGAGGTGTTAGATGACTTTGTTATTGTGAAGTCTGATGGAGGCCCCACCTATAATTTCGCAGTTGTGGTGGATGATGCGGCTATGGAGATCAGCCATGTGATTCGGGGTGAGGACCATATTTCCAATACACCAAGGCAGATCCAATTGTATGAAGCCCTAGGGTATGAATTGCCCCAGTTTGCCCATATCCCGATGATTCTAGGACCGGATAAGAAAAGACTAAGCAAACGCCATGGTGCCACGTCGGTGATGGAGTACCAAAGTGATGGTTTTCTCGCAGATGCCTTTGTGAACTATTTGGCTCTTCTTGGATGGGCCTATGATGACCATACGGAGCTCTTCTCCCGACAGGATCTCATTGAAAAATTCGAGCTGGCCAAGGTTTCCAAGAACCCTGCAGTATTTGATCAAAAGAAACTTCTCTGGATGAACGGTGTCTATCTGCGGGAATTGTCTATTACCGAATTAGTGGATATGGGAATACCCTGGTTACAACAAGCCGGGTACTTGCCCGAGACACTGGATGAGAAAGTCAAAGACAAGGTGACCCAAGTGTTTGCAGCGGTGCAGACCCGGGTGCGGACCTTACAGGAATTGGTAGGTGCAAGTTACTATTTCTTCACTGAGATGCCCGATTATGATCAGGCAATGGTGCGGAAATTCCTGACTAAGGACTATGTGCCGGATATGCTCAAGAAATTACTAAAAGGTCTACTTCAGGTGGAACCCTTCACCGAACATAATATTGAGCCTGTATTTGTGGCCATGCAAGAGGAACTACAGATAGGGCTTGGCAAGGTGATTCAACCGGTGCGGGTGGCTGTAACGGGTACTTCAGTAAGCCCTGGTATGTATGAGGTGCTTGCTCTGTTAGGAAAGGCCAAAACCTGTGAACGGCTACGCTACGCCTACCAATTGAGTAAGGAACTACAAGGGTAGCAAAGTGGGGGCCTGGATGACTCACCGGGGCCCCTGTTGTTTTTGCCCTAAAGCAAACTTTTACTGATCCCGGAAGGGGAGGGTCTGTATGAAGGACTATTTTGAACACCCCGATTGGTTTCGCGGGAATATACATTGTCATTCCACTCGCTCCGACGGAGCTAAGGAACCGGAGGAAGTCTTCGCCTGGTACCAACAAGAGGGATATGACTTTATTGCCTTAACGGATCACGAGCGATTCTACCCTGGTGGGCAATACGAAAACATGCTGATTATCCCTGGTATTGAAGAGGCCTATCATATTGTAGGTCTGGGCATGGAAAGTTTTCCAGCAAAGATCGACCGAAGTAGTCGCCAGGAGGTAATTGATGCTATTATAGCTTGGGGCGGTGTGGCGATCCTTGCCCATCCCTATTGGCTGGGCTTAACCGATCAGGATATCTCCGTCTGCACTAAGGTAACGGCCCTAGAAGTGTATAATGCAGTATGCGACTTTACAATTGCCCGGGGATACTCTGGTGTGCACTGGGACAACCAGCTTGGCCAAAGTAATTACCTAAATGGTGTGGCCGTGGATGATGCCCATTGGCACCATGCCGGGGAGGGCGGAGGATTTGTGATGGTCAATGCTCCTAAGCTCACGGTACAGTGTATCCTTGATGCACTCAAACTTGGAAGCTACTTCTCCACCCAAGGACCACTGTTTAAGCAAATCACCCTCTCCGAAGAGGGAGAAGTGCTTGCTAGCTTTTCGCGGGTGATGCGCGTTGATATTATCTCCAACAGTTCCAGCGGTCAAGTAATTCAAAGTGAGGCGGGAATAGAACAGGTTACATATAAGATGGGGCCGCATCAAAGGTATATTCGGCTACAGATTACCGATTTCACTGGAAAGATGGCCTGGAGTAATCCGATACTGCCATTCTAGCAGAACGAAGGGTTAATTCGGGTTGACATCGTCTCGTTTTTTTGCTAGACTAGCATTGTTGTTGGGAGGTTGTGTAATGGCAACACGCGGGACTCTGGATTCCGTTATGAAGGTTCGAATCCTTCCCTCCCAGCCATCCTAAACAAAGAAGATGTTAACGCCTATGCACAAGTTGCATAGGCTTATTTTTTCTACCGGACATAACAATAAGCCCCGTCATGTGACGGGGCTCTGGTTTACAAGTTCCTATTGGGCTAGTGACTTCATCCTACTTAGCACAATGTTTTTCTCGCCCTTTTCAAAGGTCAGTTCCACGGTCTTATTGGTAGTGTAGGTCACTGGCAGACCGGTTGGAGTGAGTTTATCGGGATCCTTTCTTACATAGTAAAGGTTAGCTTTGATTTGCAGTCTGTCATTGACAATAGTTGTCTGAGACGGACGTAAGGCATAGTTTTCGTAACCCCAATGCTTGACTTCCTTTTGGAACTCCTCTACGAAGGAATCGGCCTTTGCATACACTGTCTCGGTTCCGTTTTCGTCAACGATTACAAAGGGCTCCGTGATCATGTTGGCCAGTTTCTTTATGTTTTGCTGCCGGACCGCATTATTCCAATTGTCTAGGAAATCTTGCCCTTGTTTGTCAAGAGACAAAACTGGATTTCCCGGGTCCTTTTCACAACCGGCAAAAGCAAATAATGATATTACTATTAATGATACGAGCAATAAGGGCCTGGCTTTCATTTGACTATTATCCCCTTTCTTACCCCAGTGTGCACCAATGATGGCCTTTTTTGGGACGCGGAACTACTAACTTATCGACTTATAGTATACACTAGGATCGCACTTGAAGCAAGATTATCTAAGGATGTAGCACTTTTATCCAATGATTGGCTAGAAAAAGCCCCCGGAGCCAAGGAGGCGTAAAAAAATCGTTCATTTATATAAATGAACGATGAAAGAATTGGTACCCCCAAGGGGAGTCGAACCCCTGTCTTTGCCGTGAGAGGGCAATGTCCTAGGCCACTAGACGATGGGGGCCCATCACGAATCACATTATAACACGGTAATCCTTAGCTGTAAAGAGACAGGAAGGAAAATCATCTGGACCATAGGGGTAAAGATTACTAGACCTTGCAAAATCAGCGGTTTGCATAAATTCCGGTTCCGGGAAAAAAATAAGGGTGAGCAGATTACAAGAGGGGGATTCCTATGCTGAAAAGACTGCGCTCTTGGTTGATGCTAGATGAAGAAAGCCATCAGGATGTGGAGGTGGGAGAAGAGTTTCATCCGGAAGGATACGATGTACTAGAATCAGTCGGTGGAGTCAAGATTAGGCCAGCTGAGATCCGGGAAGGTACCAGTGTTACCGTTTGGTATGATGGCGAATTAGCCCAGTCCGGGGCAAACTCGGTCTTCTTGCATTACGGTTTTGGTACAGACCAGTGGCAAGATGTGGGTGAGGTAGAGATGTATAAGGGTGAACAGGATGCTTGGCTCACCAATGTCTATGTTAACCGGGGCCAAGCGATTAGTTTCTGTTTCAAGGATGGGGCAGGGAACTGGGATAACAATAATGGCAGGGACTGGACTTTTCAGGTGCATTAGGGCTAGTCAGTAATCAGTCGTCTATCTTGTCTTACCACTCGAACCTGAATGAAGCTTTGGGGGGCGATCCAGGCTAGTTTACATTCTAGTTCAAACTGCTGTTCTTTAACTAGAACTATCCTGCCGTCAATGATCTTGCTGACCAAAAAAGGATCGATGGAGCTGATTTCCTGCCCAATCAGCTCTTGCAGAAGTTGCTGTATGATTGCCTCAAGCCTAGGTTTGACGTACTGATCCTTAAGTACTACTTCTACCTGTATTGCTTTGATGATTACTGCCTGTCTTTCGGCTAGAGTCTCCTCCAGCCGTTCGAGCTGCAACGTCGTGGTCTTATATCGATAGTGCAGACTCTCATTTTCCAGCAGGAGGGTGTTTACCCTGTTGGCGAGACGCATTGTTCCGATGAGTAATCCAAGAAGGATTCCCAAAAGGAAGATAGCCAGTGACTGTTTTAGATGTTCCCTTGTGTAGAGCCGTACCTTCAAAGGCTAGTCGCCTCCGGTCAGGGTGATGATAATCCAGTAACCGATTAGGGCACCGCTAAACGCGCTAATGAGTATGCAAAACTGTCGGGCCACGGCAAATACTTCACCATCCACCAAGCCTATCTCGATGGCCTTAATCGTCTGAAAGGTTCCCCCAATAGCAACTACCACAGCCCACAGCTTACAGGCTTTGGCTAAATGATTCATGGTGGCTAGGGGTGAACCATAGGTCAACACGGTGGCCAAAGAACCCACCAAGGCCCCACCGAGAATAACACCTAAGGCAGTAAAAAAAGGTAGTAGTAACTCTTTGATGATCCTAAGTAACAAGGTCCTCACTCCGCCGGAATTAGGGATTGTTAAAGACTATGTGCTCCAGGAGCAGGATATTCCCGAGGGGAGACAGGGAAATACTGTGACCGTGTCGAAAGCAGTGACCATAGTCTGTGATGGAGGTAAATCCGATGCCGGTATCCTTCGTTCATTTACACAATCACACAGAATATAGCCTACTAGACGGATGCTGTCGGATCAATGAGCTTATTTCCTCTGCTCAAAAGATGGGTATGTCCGCAGTAGCCATGACCGATCATGGTACTATGTACGGCGCGGTGCGCTTCTACGAAACCGCGATAGCCTCAGGCATAAAACCCATTCTCGGTGTGGAAATGTATCTCACCTCCGGTTCCATGAAGGATCGGATCAAGGATGAACCCCTTTATCATTTGGTCTTGCTTGCGGCTACCAACGAGGGTTACAGTAATCTAATCAAATTGGTGTCTTTGGCTCATCTTGATGGATTTTACTACAAACCCCGCCTGGATAAGGCGCTTTTGGCCAAGCATGCGTCGGGACTTATTGCCCTAAGTGCCTGTCTTGCTGGTGAGGTCCCTAGCCACATTCTCCAAGGTAACCTTGCCCAGGCGGAAGTGGCCCTGAAGGAATATATTGATATCTTCGGTAAAGACAACTTCTTCCTAGAGGTCCAAGACCACGGCTTGCCAGAGCAGGCCATAGTAAATCCTGAATTGGTCCGGATGGCAAAAAAGGTCGGCGTGGGAGTGGTTGCCACCAATGATGTCCATTACCTAAACCAGGAAGATGCCCGGGTGCATGACATTTTGCTCTGTGTACAGACCAACAAGACAGTAGACGCTCCGGACCGGTTGACCTTTCCCAATGACCGGTTCTATCTCCGCAGCCCGGAGGAGATGCATCAGCTGTTTGCCTGGTGCCCGGAAGCACTAGAGAATACACGGCGTATTGCCGAACGTTGTAATGTTACTTTGGATATGGGAAGCATTCGGTTACCTCGCTTTGAGCCACCGAAGGGGCAAAGTACCCCAGCATATTTACGGGAACTAGCCCTAACTGGTGCAAAGAAACGGTATCCAGTGGTGAATGAACCCATTAGCCAACGGTTAGAACATGAACTGGGCATCATCGAGCAGATGGGGTATTCCGCTTATTTTCTCATCGTAGCTGATTTCGTCAACTTTGCTAAATCCCAGGGGATCTTGGTGGGTCCAGGAAGGGGTTCGGCCGCAAGTAGCTTAGTGGCCTATTGCTTAGGTATTACCAACATTGATCCATTGGAGTACAACCTGGTCTTCGAGCGCTTCCTAAACCCCGAACGGGTGACCATGCCGGATATTGATATCGACTTTGCCGATGATCGACGGGAGGAAGTCATTGAGTATGTTAAAGAAAAGTACGGCGCTGACAAGGTAGCTCAGATTATTACCTTTGGAACCATGGCAGCGCGGGCTGCGATCCGGGATGCGGGCAGAGCAATGGGTGTGGCCTACGGCCGGGTGGATAGCTTGGCTAAGGCAATTGAGCCCGGCCTTAGTATTGCCGAAGCCATAGAAGCGTCGGATTTTCTTACCAAGCTCTATGCCGAAGACCAGGCTGCCAGGGATCTTTTAGATATCGCTCAAAGACTGGAAGGACTACCGCGCCATGCTTCCACCCATGCGGCTGGAGTAATCATTGGTGATGAGAAGCTAGCCAACATCGTGCCTCTGCAAAGGATGAACGATGGCTTTGTTGTGACCCAGTATCCAATGGAGGATCTGGAAAAACTAGGGTTACTGAAGATGGACTTTCTGGGGTTACGCAATCTCACAGTAATTGATCGTACGGTAAAGCTGATCAAGAAGCACCGCCAAGAGGACGTGGACATAGACGCAATTCCCCTCGATTGTCCCCGGGTTTATGAGTGTCTGTCTCAGGGAGATACCGCAGGCGTCTTCCAAATGGAAAGTAACCTGTATAAGGATCTGCTGCGGCAGATTCAACCCACCACCATCCATGATTTAGTCGCTATTTTAGCCCTAGGTCGTCCCGGTCCCATGGATCGCATTAAGGACTTCACCTTGCGGAAGAAAAAGCAGCAGAGTGTTACATATATGCATCCTGTATTGGAACCAATTCTAAAAGACACCTACGGGATTATGATTTACCAGGAACAAGTAATGCGCATTGCCGTGGAGCTTGCCGGATACACCCCGGGTCAGGCGGATCTACTGCGCAGGGGTATGGGCAAGAAGAAACCTGAATTAATCGCCCAGGAGCAGGAGTGCTTCATCCAAGGGGCCGTATCCCGGGGTGTTGAGCAGAGTGTGGCCGAGGCAGTTTTTCACGAAATGGAGAAATTCGCGGGCTATGGATTCAACCTATCCCACTCTGCTGCCTATGCTAGGATCTCTTACCAGACAGCCTACCTGAAGGTACACTACCCGACGGAGTTTATGGCGGCATGTCTTAGTAGTGTCATGGGTTCTACCGAACGGATAGTTGGTTATGTCAATAGCTGTGAGCGAATGGGTATTGCAGTACTTCCCCCGGATATTAACCAAAGCCATATTGATTTTACCCCGGTTGATGGTGGGATTCGCTTCGGTCTTGGTGCTGTTAAGAACGTAGGCGCTAAAGCCGCTTTGGGGATTGTCAGGAGCAGGAAGAAGCCTTTTACCTCACTGTTAGATTTCTGCAAGGGTGTCCCCAGTGAACTATGTAGTCGCAATGCTGTCGAAAGCCTAATTAAAGCGGGGGCCTTTGATGCCCTAGGTCCTTCCCGGTCCGCAATGCTGGCGGTACTACCAGATGTAATGGCCATGGCAGAGCGGGATAAGCGACAACGGGAAAGCCAGCAGATGTCTCTCTTCTCGGTGGATGTAACGGATTCCCTTTCCTATCCGGATACTCCTGAATTCAGTTACCGACAGAGACTGGCCATGGAAAAGGAAGTTCTTGGCCTATACGTCAGTGGACATCCCCTAAGGCCCCATCTTGCCAAGCTTAGTGATTTTACGAGTACTATTGGTGAGCTAAAGGACCAACCGGATGGGGCGAGAATCACGATCATCGGGATTGTCAATGGAATTAAGCGAATTACCACTCGGACTAACCAGCCGATGATGTTCGCAAGTATTGAAGATGGCTCCGGGGAAGTGGAGGCTGTGATCCTGCCTCAACTTATGCCCCAAGCTACTCCCCTAGTCACCGAATATGCACAAGTGGTGCTTACCGGCAAGCTGGAACAAAGAGAGGATCAGCCTCCCAAACTCCTGGTACAGCATTTAGCACCCTTAGGGGAGCATTTGTTTTTCATTGAGGTTGATCTCGGGAGACTGTCGGATTTAGCCGTGTCCCAGTGCTACCAAATATTGAAGGATCATCCCGGTAGCACCCCGGTGTTCTTGAAGTTGGTGAAGGATGGGACCAAGATCTCTAGTTTCCTCTCTGAAGAGATGTGGGTTGCTCCGACAAAGGAACTGACTACGGGCCTGGAAGGAATAGGTTGTTCCGTTGCCCTGACAACATCAAGGCTCTAGACAGTCGTTTGCAAGCTGAATTTCTTTATGGTATCATTCTCATGTAATGAGCATAGGTATCTAAACTGAAGAATAACTATGTCTTAGATTGACCTTCTTGGTGTAATGTCGAGGGTCAGAGGTGATACGATTTGGATAATCCGGCGGTTTATGATGAATATGTGGTGATCAAGGCTCTTGAGGATGGAGTAACGATTATTGGTCTTACCCGGGGCAAGGACACGAAGTTTCATCACAGTGAGAAGTTGGACAAAGGTGAGGTCATGATTGCCCAGTTTACCGAGCATACTTCAGCAATCAAGATCCGCGGTCGCGCCCGCATCTGGACTAGGCACGGCCAAATGGAGACGGATTAGTGAAGCCCAATGCTGGTGTTCATAGGAAACCTCCACTAGTTCACAAATTGCTGGTGAGCGAGGTGCAGTAATGTTGAAGGACCTATTTCGTAGCAAACCAAGGTATGTTACTGTGAAAAGTCAGACTGCAACCAAGACTAGCGAGGCAGAACGGAAGAATCAAGAGCAGTCACTTTGGATTAAATGCGAAGGTTGTGGAGAGCTTCTTTACCAAAAGGAAGTAGCTAAGAATCTATATGTTTGTCCAAAATGCAACTATCATTTTCGGATTAATGCGCGGATGCGCCTAGAACAATTGGTGGATCCTGATACCTTCATAGAAATAAATAGCAATTTGGTTTCGTCTGATCCCCTTAACTTTCCATCCTATAAAGACAAGCTGGCCAAATCCCTAGAACGGACTAAGCTGAAAGAAGCTGTGCTGACGGGGAGGGCCCAGATTGGCGGACATCCGGTTATGTTCGGAGTAATCGATTTTGAGTTTATGGGCGGTTCCATGGGGTCTGCCGTAGGGGAAAAGATTACCCGTATGTTCGAACAATCCCTAGAAACGCGGTTTCCGGTGGTGATGGTATCAGCTGGTGGCGGTGGTGCGAGAATGCAGGAGGGGATTCTGTCATTGATGCAGATGGCCAAGACCAGCCAAGCTGTTGGTCGCATCTTGGATGCGGGAATTCCCTACTTTTCAGTGCTTACCGACCCAACCATGGGTGGGGTCTACGCCTCCTTTGCATCATTAGCCGATGTGATCGTTGCTGAACCTAAGGCACTAATCGGATTTGCAGGCCCCCGAGTTGTAGAGGAGACTATCCGGCAGAAGTTGCCCCAAGGATTTCAGACAGCTGAGTTTGCTATGGAAAACGGGATGATTGATCTTATTGTTGAACGCAAGGATCTCAAGGAAATGTTGATCAAGTTGTTGGGGATGCATTAGTTCCTCAAGGAGGTTTGAAGTGATTGATAAATGGCATCTTCGAGTGGGAAAAGCCCCTTGTTGAACTGGAAGCGCGAATCGAGGAACTGCGAACATTCACCAAGGAAAGAGATATTGATTTTTCTCGGGAAATAGCGTCCTTAGAACATAAGGCCGATGCTTTAAGACGTGAGATCTTCGCTGACTTAAAGCCCTGGCAGCAGGTGCTCATTGCCCGGCATAACAAACGACCCACGACTCTAGATTATATTGAGTATATGCTCGATGATTTCGTGGAACTGCATGGTGATCGGGCCTACCGTGATGACCAGGCGATTATTGGTGGGATTGGCTATCTTGATGATCTGCCGATTACGATTATTGGTCCCCAAAAGGGGCGCAACACCAAAGAAAACATCGCGCGGAATTTCGGTCTGCCCCATCCCGAAGGATATAGGAAAGCTTTGCGCCTGATGAAACAAGCAGCCAAATTTAAAAGACCGATCCTTAGTTTGATTGATGTTGTGGGGGCTTATCCTGGGATCGAGGCTGAAAAACGGGGGCAAGGTGCAATTATTGCCGAGAGCATTCGCCAGATGTCGGTTTTGCCCACTCCGATCATTTGTGTGATCACCGGTGAAGGTGGTAGTGGTGGTGCTTTAGCTATTGGTGTCGGTGATCGGTTGCTGATGCAAGAGCATGCATGGTACTCGGTCTGTTCTCCCGAAATGTGTGCCACCATCCTGTGGAAGGATGCCTCAAGGGCTGCCGAAGCAGCGGAATCTTTGTCGCTAACGGCCCATGATCTAAAAAGACTTGGCATTATTGATCAGATTGTGCCAGAACCCTTAGGTGGTGCCCATAAGGATCCAGAGGCTGCCAGTAAGCTTCTAAAGGGAATTATTAAGGAGCATTTCAGCGAACTAGTTAGGCTGGAACCGGACATACTAATAGAGCAGCGCCTTGCGAAATTCAGGCAAATGGGCGAGTATCTCATAACACAGGAGCAGGAAAGCAAGGCGGCTGGAGATGAAGACTAATACCTTGGAAAGAGGGTAATCCGGTGCTGTTTCGATTGGCACTTCTGTTTACTGCTGTTCCCATTATTGAACTTGCCTTGCTTATTGAAATTGGACGCAGACTTGGAACTTGGTATGCCTTGGGTTTGGTGCTGATCACCGGGATTGTCGGGGGATTTGCTGCCAAGCACCAGGGCTTTCGTATTTTTGCAGAGATTAGGCGGGAGCTTGCTGCTGGCAGCCTACCCAAGGACCAGCTTTGGGATGGACTCTTCATTCTCATCGGTGGAATCCTCTTGATCACTCCTGGTTTGCTTACCGACATCACGGGGTTTGTTTTGCTAATACCCAAAACCCGGCAGATTGCCAAGGAATTGGTCCTTAGGAAAATCCACAAATGGCTCAAGATGGGAATAATACAGATCCTCTAAGCATGTTTTATTTACGGTGTTATTGGTACATAACGCCATGTGCTCTAATCATATTCATTACTGGCTTTAGGAAGACTATTGTCTCTAGCTCGCTGGTACAATACCAGAAGGAGCTTTCCCTAGGCGATAACAGCTTTTGGGAATGTATAGGGAGTACCACTCGTCGGAGGTCTTGCAGATAAGGCCGTTGCTTGGTATACGGCCTAAAGTGCTTTGGCGGATCTCCTCGACGTTTGGAGTTAAGCCCGGTCATCCAGAGAGTCTGCATAAAAGCTGGGTCGAAGAGTCCCTACCTACTCACCTCCGGCAGATAAACCATAACTGATACGTGGCAATCCATGTCGAAGGGTAAACATCGGAACATTCGTCTGTCTATGCCAATGGACAATAGTGCTTCATTCATCAAAAACCGTATAAGGAACACAAAACATCGCTCCCTTTTAGCTAAATGAATTAAGGGAAATAGATGGGATTCCTGGACAAAAAGTGTGCGATGTACCCAATCCATCAGTGTCAGAACTTTGTCGAATGAACCCTTGCCTGTTGCCTTGGTATCAATACGGTATTCTTGACGAAGCCGGGTAAGGCTGGCATCTTGTTTATGAGCATACCGGAAGACGTCTTTTCCGCTACATGTGCCATATTTAGATGCTAGGTGTCTAGCGAGTATTCTAGCATGTGCCACTCCGCACACTACAGCAATGTTGAGATTAACGAGTTATGAGCTCATTCTACCAAATGCTTGCAGAGAGCAAAAGACGTGGAGTTTCGTCTATCTTAAGGATCGCAAGATGAGTACCGCAAAGAATCGGAAGGGAATCCCTGGCTGAGCGTCGAATAGCTAGTCCAAGCAGGACGCTGACTGAAATCACCAGCTGAGTCGGGAGTACTTGCATCTCTCCAAGTGTTGTTATTCTTTACACATAGGTAAAAGTACAGTTTCGGGTAAAGCTTTGGGTCACGGCCAGAAGTAACCCCGCGTTTAATTGGGCGATGTTAATCATCTTACTGTAGGCATTTTCCTTTCTTGCCTAGTACTAGATAGGACTAGTTGTGATGATCAAAGATAACACTAGCTAGAGAGCGTAGCTTTCCATTGGTGAAAGGTATGGCCCATTCCCCAAAAATGGATGAAGATAGAGTACTAGAGGGGTGCCACTTCTCCAAAGGGTCCTGCTGTAGCAAAGTATCGGTGAGGTATAGGAGGAACGTAAGTAATGAAGCTAAACATCACGGGGTGCACAAAAGAAGTACATGAGGGAGTTGCTTTATTAGCAGAGGATCTCTCCATTGAATCGAAGAGTGAAGGTATTCCCGTAGTGGCTCGTAGAACTGAAGGTAATCTACGTGTATACGAGTCTGACGGCAGCTACACCATCGAGTATGCCAAGGAGACTCATTTCTTCCGCGGCTTAGGTCTTCTTGTGCAGGCCCTACGCAAGAAACACACTGTCAATATTGACGAAACTCCCCAGTTTGATATGAATGGAATCATGGTGGATGTATCCAGAAACTCAGTCATGACTACTGATACCATCAAGCAGATTCTACGCAAGATGGCGATCATGGGTCTTGATACGCTGATGCTTTACACGGAGGACACCTATGAGGTTGAGTCCCAACCCTATTTCGGGTATATGCGTGGCAGATACAGCGCTTGTGAGATCCGCGACTGTGATGCCTATGCCCAGAAACTAGGCATTGAAATGGTTCCCTGTATCCAGACTTTGGCCCATTTGAGTACCGCCCTTAGGTGGGATAAGCGGGCACCACTGCGAGATACCGATGATATTCTGTTGGTGGGTGATGAAAAGACCTATGCGTTCATTGAAGAACTAATCGCCACCGTTGCCAGCATGTACTCCAGTAAGCGGATCCATATTGGTATGGATGAGGCGATGATGTTGGGTCTTGGCCGCTACCTCGATCAAAACGGATACAGGCAGCGTTACGATATCATGCTTGAGCATCTTAATAGAGTAATAGAGATTACATCGAAATATGGTCTTAAGCCAATGATGTGGAGTGATATGTTCTTCCGGCTAGGCTCCAAGACCAGGGGTTATTACGATCTAGAGAGTTCCATTTCCGATGACGTGGCCAAGAGTATCCCCAAGGAAGTTGGGTTAGTGTACTGGGACTACTACCACGATGATCCAGACTTCTATACCGAGTGGATCCGCCGGCATAAGAAACTAGGGACTGAGACAATCTTCGCAGGGGGCATTTGGGCCTGGAATGGTTGTTGCCTCAACTACGGGAAGACCTTTAGAACGACCAATGCGGCACTAGCAGCCTGCAAAAAGGAGGAAGTCAGGCAAGTATTTGCTACCATCTGGCATGATAATGGTGCGGAAGTAAACATCCTTCAAACCCTGCTAGGTATGCAATTATTTGCTGAACACGGTTATCATGATAAACTCAACATAGAAAGCCTCAAAGAACGCTTCCATTTCTGTACTGGTGCCCCTTTTGAAGCCTTCTGGGACCTACGTTCTTTAGATGAAGTACCCGGTGTAGGTGAAGACAATCTGGCAACGAACAATCCAAGCAAGTACTTACTATGGCAGGATCCTCTACTTGGCCTATTTGACAAGCATGCTGAAGGGCATTCCCTTGGACAGTACTACGGGGAACTAGAGCAGCGGTTTAATCACTGGAAGAATTCGTTGCCCCAGTGGAGCCTAGTGTTTGAAGTGCCTGAAAAGATGGCCGCAGTGCTGAAGATTAAAGCGGAGATAGGTCTGCGTATGACTGAAGCTTACCAGCAGAGGGACCATCAGGGGCTCAAGGGTATCATGGAAGAAGACCTCCCATCATTACAGGCATTAGTTGAACAGCTACGAACAACCCACAGAAAACAGTGGTTTGCCACCTACAAGCCCTTTGGATGGGAGATTCTAGATATTCGCTATGGTGGTGTACTGAGTAGGATTGACTCGGCCAAATGGCGCTTACAGCAGTATCTGGCAGGGGATGTACCGGAGCTACCCGAATTAGAAGAAGAACGGCTATCGTTTAACGGCCGGGAGCCCGCAACGATCATTCGCTGCAATCAATACACGAAGATCGCAAGTGCTAACCCCTTCTAAAAAGAGTTGCCCGTTGGCCTTGCACCGACACGGCATTTGTGGTAATATAATTCTGTGATGTGCCGAAGTGGCGGAATGGGCAGACGCGCGCGACTCAAAATCGCGTGAGGCGACCCCTCGTGAGGGTTCGACTCCCTCCTTCGGCACCATTTGTTTATGGTTTTGCAGTATAGAAAAGGTAGTATTCGAAGCAGTTTCTTCTCATGTATGCAGTGTCTTGTTATGTAGTTTGTGCATGTATGTTGGACAGTTATGTCGAATGTGTATTTGACTAGTCTCATCTTTGCAGTCCACTCGGAAAACTGGAGATCTTGGCGGCTGGGGTTTTTACCCCTTCCGCAAGTTAGCATTTGTGATGTTTTGTTCCCCGCCTTATTTCTACACCGCTTTACTTGTTTGCGGCCATAAGTAAACAATGGCCTGTGACGATGTAATCGGGTCTGAGGTTCTGACATAAGCATTTTCGGTTCAGCCCAAATTTTTTCGATTTTAATAGGCTACAAAGATCAGTAATTTCAAGCTAAGACTGAAATGTAAAACTCCGGCTAATCTCTCAAACCGCTCTGACTCTAGGTTCCTATGGTTGCAGATATCTCTTTGTCTGTTACTAGATGCGTGATCTTAAGGTCTTTTCAAACCCTTCCAGGTCATCACAAGTGACATCAGCTACATCAGAACCTCTGAAGGTTTTGAATACCTCTGTAAAGTCAAGGACGTGGCGACAGGTATCGTTTTAGCTCATACCATGGCGGATAACATGAAAGCTGAGTTAGTGACAGAGACGATAAAGAAGGCTAAAAAGCACTGGGGTTTGCCAAAAGACTGTATACACCATAGTGACCTTGGAGTGCAGTATACCGCCAAAGCGACTCAGGAACTGTTGAAGGACTTAGAGTTCCAACACAGCTTTTCCCGAGCTGGTAAGCTAGGTGACAATGCCTGGAGTGAAAGTTTCTTCTCCATCCTTAAAAAAGAAGAAGCTGTTCATTTGGCGGCAATTCCAAATACGTAAGAAGCCTGCCAAGCAATCTTCGCATATATTGAAGGGTTTTATAATACACGCCGCGTACAAAAGAGGTTAGGTTATCTTAGTCCTATGGAATGGCTGAACCACTCCACGGAGGAACTTATAATGAGTGTCGCTTAGCAAGTGTCCGGGAAAGTGTTAACAACCCGGAAGAAGAGGATGAAGAATCACTCTACGACGTTTCCACCCGAATGAGTCGTGCAGACAGAGATAGCTCAGACGAACCCCTTGGTGTGAGACGGTGGCGCCGCGAATTAAAAAGGGCCGTAGCAGATTACGTTATTGTCTTTTTAAGGGGCATATTATGGGAGTTTCCTTGTAATGGAGTTCTCTGTCTTAGCCGGCTATACGTTAAGACTTTTGCCTGAAGAACTTGGTACACCGGAACAAATATTCGCTCGCTATGGGCTTGATTCACCAACCTAGCACATGGTTTTTTATGGCTTTTCTCCTCTTTTCGCTGGGCTTCTGTCAAAACCCCAGTAATCGGATGTTCATGCAAGGGATATGCGGCTTCAATATCGAATCATCAAGATAGTGGATGCCGGTCATTTCAAACATGCTGTTAGTTGGGATGTAGACAGACGGTGCTCATGGATACATATGATAAATAAGTAAAGAAAGTATCAACCGGGAGTGGGTGATTATATATGACCTCCAACCAAAGACTTGTTCTCCAGATGCTTCTAGAGATTACTGGTTTGTCAGGTCGTGATGCCCTGAGTTGCTTTGCAAGTCTTTTTGATTATGACCTAATGTTAAATCCCGTGAATCCCGATAGTGATTGGGTTCTTATAGACCACCCGTCATTTGATTCGGATGATCAAGCACTAATGGCATTACGTTATGACAATGAGTTAGATAGTTTAACAACAGTGCCGCAAATACGTAAGCGTTTTGAAGAGGTGGAAAGACAGAAAACTCTGTTTGGCCCATTTACGGTATACCTCTATGCATTTAGTGGCTTAGGGAGAATTGTCATTTACAGAGCATTTGGGGGGAACCGCGACGAGCGGCTAGACATATCCAGAGATTCCATCGAACGCGTGTCTTTGTATGCAGATGCCCTGATGAGTCTGCACAAAGATATGCTGGAGTTTAAGGAAGATATCTTCGGCAACATTGCTATCAAGGACCTAGACAATCTCTTCAAACGTGAGTTATCCACGCAATTCAACTCAATGGTACAACTCTACAGAAGACGTATTGCCGAAACCATGATAATGGACGAAAAATGTGTAGATGCTTTGCTTGGACTTCTTCCACGGCATATTCGGATGGAGATCGCGGATTTGCCGCTACACGAAAAGGTACTAAAGCCCTACTTTAAGGAGGCCGTCGGCAGCGTGGTTGACACAATTGTGTTACGTGTCTTGCTACGACGTTTTTTTGAGGCTTATCATGGTCTAGAACCGTTTTCCAGACAGGACGACCTTTCCGATCTTGGGTTCGGCCATGGCGAAGGAAGGATGGAGGAGGTCCTACAATATCTAGCCGAGGTTAAGTACCGAACTTCTGTGGACGAAAGATCAATAAACAGGGCTTTGGTTGCGCAAGGTAAGGAACAGACTAGTTTATTTGATCTGGTTACAAGTCCCGTTACCATTAAGAGGACCGATGAGATAAGAGAGATCTATACGCGAATGCGGACGCAATTTGAATTGGCGTATGGTGGTGATCTGTTTGACAGTGACGTTGCATTAATTGCCAACACAGTTGAGGATCGAATAAACGAGTACCAGCCAGAGCTTTTGTTAGGTTTTTGGGCAGACACCTCTTCACGACGTTATAATTTCCGATATGAAGACCTTCCACCGGAACAAATACAAGAACACTATGAAAACAGCATGAGCCATTCCTTCCAGATCATCGTTAGAGACGGGGGTAATGTGGTAGTAGAGTATGCTGGTGATCTTCAAGAACAAAAGCATCGTGGGGCCTATTATACAGATAACCAGTTAGTTAGTTACATGGTGGAGCAGTCTTTGGGTAAGGAGTTTGACATACGGCGAGAACGATTGGAAGCAATCATCAATGATGAAACAGCAGGCAAGGAAGGAATAATTGAGGCGGTCCATTATCTTAAAGATATCACGGTAGTTGATTTTACTTGTGGGGGCGGTTCTTTTCTACGTGGGGCTTTTCGCTACCTCTCGTCTAAACGAAATGATGTGGTACGTACTCTTGAAGCCATCTCCGATATCAAGACAAGGGAGTTAATATTCGAGTTATTCCCGGAGTTTAGACCGACTCAAGAAGCACAGGGTCTTTGGGAGAAGTACATTCTCTTAGAGATGATATACGGTATAGATATTGACTACAAAGCCTTGATCATAAGCACCCAGACTTTGACTCTGTCTGCAATGAAGAACTGGCAAGCCGGCGAGAACTTTCCCAAACTCATTGGTCTAACCTTAATTCATCAAAACTCACTGATTACTCCTGTTGCTCCTAATAAACGTGATGAAGTCTTTAGGAAACACAAGGAGCAGATTAGGGGGCTGATCGAGCTACGCCGCTCAATCATTGATTCCGATTCTCCGAAGAAGAGTAGACCTATATACCGGAAGCTCTATGAGGAACGTAAAGCGCTACAAGTTCAAGTGGGACAATCATTACAAGACACCCTTGGCGGATACCAAGATGCCATGTTACCCGAGGCACTTGAGATAAACTGCCCGGAAGTGTTTTTTGAAGCAGATGGCTCTTTGAAAGCAAATCCGGGCTTTACCGTTTGTCTAGGGAACCCACCATGGGAAATATGGAAGCCAAATTCCGATGAGTTTTTCGAAGAAGTCGCCCCAGGATTCCGTAGGTTACCGAAACAGAAAAAGCTAAAGAAAATGAAATCGATGTTTGAGGCAATGCCCTATATCGAAGAACGCTGGAAGTGGCTAAATGGCTACTATGAGGTGGGAAGCTCGTATTTTCTGCAAGAGGGGCATTATAAATACCAACGGACTAGAATAAACGGCAAATATACCGGAGGAGATATTAATTTGTATAAAATATCTCTGGAGCGGGCGTACCAGCTCATCGGCGATGGCGGTCACTGTGGACTTTTGGTCCCATCCAACGTATACACGGATCTAGGTTCTACGGGGCTACGCCAAATGCTCTTTGGGTGCACTAACCTTTCAGAGATTGCTAGCTTTGAGAATCGGAAAGGGATCTTTCCGGCCGTGGATGGCCGTTACAAGTTTGCCATCCTTCTATTTGAGAAAGGCGGTACTACCAATAGTTTCCGGGCATTCTTTTATCGTCAGGAACTTCAGGATCTTTATGAATCTCGACTTTTTATGACCATACCCGTTGATACCATAAAGAAACTTGCTCCTAATACATGGTCCGTTATGGAATTCCGTTCGCAAAAAGAGGTGGACATCCTATCTAAGCTTGCTAAATGGCCACCATTAGGTGAATCCATACCGGGTAAATGGAATATTGAGTTTATTAGCGATTTCCACATGACCAATGATAGTCATTTTTTTTTACCGCCTGGTGTAGGGAAAACGTTGTTCGAGGGGAAAATGATGGAGCAGTTCACCCACCTCCATGGAGAGCCAAGTTACTCTGTCGGAGTGCCAGCTAAAAAGCGATTGCGTGCCAAGGAAATGAGTCGTATGGAGGCGATGGCCAGGGAATATACCGGTTTGCCTACAGATAGAGCGGTGAGAGAAGTCTTTGGTAATCGGTCGAATTTGGAAAAAAACGTGCAGTTACACTCCGAGTATTTTCGTATTGCCTATCGTGCCATTGCAAGCAGTACCAATAGACGTACGTTTATTGCTACGATTCTCCCCAAAGATACTTACTGTGGCAATAGCCTTATTGTTACTATACCTTTTCAATGGGTTTTGAATAAAGGGACGCCGGAAAGGCAATCAAACTATTCACTACGCGAGGCACTGGTCATCGTTTCGTTGTTTAACTCGTTTGTAGTAGACTTCGTTTTACGTCGTAAAACGAATACAAACATCAATATGTTTGTGGTATACCAATTACCTATACCCCGGTTGACTGAAGGTGATGAGTTCTTTAATGATATTGCCAAACGAGCAGCGTTACTTATTTGCACTACACCGGAATTTGCGGAATTGGCTAATGCTACAGGTATTTCACAAGGTGTAACAGATCCTAAGATCCGACAACTGATCCAAAATCAGATTGATGCATATGTGGCGTTGATTTACGGTATAAAACGAGACGAATTTCTGTACATTCTGTCAACGTTCAAATCGCCCCGACATCAAGGTGAAATGGAAAAGAACGCTCAGGGCGTAATCGAGCAGTATGATCGTTTGCTTGAAAAGGGAGAGTTAGAATGTCCGGTGTGAAAAAGGATGTATTGTCCCATGAATATGGACGAGTAATTGACAACCGACGGATCACCATGAAGGATGCCCTAAATGACCTTTTGCCAAAATCAGAGAACCTAGATATGGCTGTAGCTTATTTCTACCTTAGTGGGCTGCAGTTGGTGGAAAGGCCCGTTCATGATTTGCTTGAACAGGGAGGAACTGTACGTATCCTAATGGGGAATCGGACCAACTACGCTACTGCTGAGATGCTTAGCAACGGTTTCTCTCTTAGAACAGCCAAGGACTGTTTGTTCGACGAGATTAAGGGAATAGTGAGCTATGATGATCGACGAACTGAGTTAGCGTATCAGTTCAGTAAATGGATTGCTGAAGGGAAAGTGGATGTGAGAATCTATGTGGGAGAAGCGAATTACTTCCATGCAAAATCCTACCTCATGTATAGAACAAGGGAACGAGCTGATGATGGATTTGCGATTGTCGGTTCAAGCAACTTCTCAGAAAGCGGGTTGCTTGGCAATACCGAACTAAATACGGTAAGCCAGGACAACTTCGGTGCACTGACCCGGTGGTTTAATGAGGTCTGGGAAAGTGAGGAAGTGATCGACTTCTCCCGTGAGCTTCTCGAAGTCATCGATCATCACGTGCCAAAACCACGGCCAAAACGCTATGCCTACCCCCATCCGAAGGAAACATACCTTACTTTTGCCCGGTACTTTGCCCAGCGCATTATTGAACCTATCGATGGATCGTTCATGAAGACTCTATATCATCATCAAGTGGTTGGAGTATCCGAAATGAAACTTCGTTTAGACCAATTTGGAACGGGTATTCTTTGTGATGGAGTTGGTCTCGGTAAGACCAGGACGGCGGCTGCTACTCTTATGGCTTCGGAGTCAAACTCAGCCTTAATTCTTGCCTCAACGAAGCTTCACGACCAATGGAGAGAAGAGCTAGATATTGTAGGTGTTCCCCGATCTAGGTACCAGCTGATGAGCAAAGAAGAGATGCAAAGAAAGACTTTATCTGAGCTACATGATTATCTTCATTTCGACCTTATTGTTGTTGATGAGGCCCATCAGGGATTGAAAAATGACCGTACGAAATTATATAGAAACCTAACGTACATCAAGGCTCAGTCACATAAGAATGTTCGTGGCCTTCTTTTGACAGCTACGCCTTGGAACAACGCCAGAAGCGATGTTTTCAATATTGGCCGACTATTTCTTGACAAGAAAAGTGTTCCACCCCAGAAACCTTATAGCAAGTATCTAAGGTTTAACTCGCGAAAAGCAAGCAAAGCCATCGAAATGGATGATCGCGCTTTCGAGGCCTTTTGGAGAGATCTGTTCCTCCAAAGGACCCGAAAGACATTGGGAAGGAAGGATGTAGAGTTTGCCAGGCGTAGTTTTCCGGTGGTTGAGGTTATGTACGAGCCCATTAAAGAGAAGGCTTTTGCTGCAAACTATATACGTATTGGCGATCTGCGACTTCCATACATTAACCCTATTCGCTATGCGGATCATCAGGAAGATGACTATGATTTCTCGACCGACCGGCTAAAATTATTGTTTCTAAAACGGGCAGATTCCTCGTGGCCGGCATTCAAGCATACGCTTTTATCCATTATGGAGAAATTGAGAATATTTCAGGAGGATCTCGTTCGTATTCAAGGTGGTAACAGCAAAAAGGAAGACTTCGCTCTTTGGTTACGTCAGCAATATGGCTTAACCGAAGAAATAGCGCCACCGAAAGATATAGGAATCGGAATGGAGGAGTCTAAGGAGATCCTCGAACACGAATTTATCTCTTGGCAAAATCAGCAGCGCTATCGTAAAAGAGTGGAAAAGCAGATTGCCAGTCTCGAAGAGTCTGATACAATACGAATTTTGGACTGGATGCTAAAACATGCCAGACAAGACCTGGTACTTCTTAATGAGATCCTCCGTGATTTGGACGAAGCATTTGCGCGTAAGGATGAAAAGTACGAAGCCCTTCGAAAGGCAGTAAAGGAGTGTTTGGGAGCAGGGGAAAAGGTTTTGCTGATTACTCAATTTCGTGATACCGCAGTAGCCTTTTTTGATCGTTTGATTGAAGATGAGGAGTTCTCAGCTTACCGGATGGGATTGGTAACGGGGCAAAGGCAGGACTGGAAAATCGGTAAGGAAAACCAAGACACGAGGGAGCACATTCTCGAAAGATTTTCGCCTATATCAAAGGGGAATCCTGAGTTTTTAGGTTCTTCTGAAGAGTTGGATCTAGTAATCGGAACAGAGGCCCTAGCAATCGGTCAGAATCTCCAAGATGCAAGAGTCTTGATGAATATCGATCTTCCTTTCAATCCAATGAATCTTGAACAGCGGATCGGACGTATCGATCGACCGCGCAGTGATGGACAAGTGCCGGAGGTGGACATTTACACATTTCCATCGATGCCTGTTATAGAGTCAGAGCTGAAAATGATGGAACGGTTGAAGAGAAAGCTAGAAGGCATTTACCAGGATACATTCTTTGATGATCTTGTGCTCCCACACTATCAAGAGTTTTTACGGGGGGTACTTAGGAACCGGAAGGCAAAGAGTGCAGATATTGAGAAGATGATTGAGAACACAGTGGTTGATTCTATTGTCAGAGTGGGCGCGGATGAACATAGTATCGATTATCGAGAAGCGCAAAAACGTATGCGAAAAGCGATCGAAGAGGCCTCCCTCATCAAAAGCCCAGTGCAACCTTATGTCATTGATAACGTTAGTCTCTCCAAGAGCGGGGGAATAACAGTCGTTGTACAGATTATACTACGAGACGTCAATGGACGAGACATTGATCAATATCTCAAACCGGTCTTAATTGGTGACAAGATTGTAACCGAACTATCAGTGGTAGAAGCAGCATGGGACGAAGCGACATGGGACCCTGTTAGAGACGACAAGATATGCCCACTTCATATAGTCAAGAGAGAGCAAGAAGCAGTTATGCATCGTCTATCCGAAGAGCTTCTATCGGAAGAGGTCTTAGTGTATAACCAGGGCACGGCGTCCGCAGCACAGCTTGAGGGGATGCTGATTGATTCCAAGGTTCAAAAGGTAATATGCGACATACAGAATGCTATTCAGGGGATAAATAGGGATCTGATAGCCAGACGGATCCAAGAAGCGGGCTATGGTCCGAGCTCGGTTCGTCAGCTTCTGTGTAACCTTCAGGCTGTTGATATCCGATATGATTTTGAAGAAGCTAGAGCCGTTGATGAATTGTACAGGAATTTGGAACGTTTATGGGATAATTATGGTGATTACTATGAGCAGTTCGCTTCGAGTGCCGAGGCATCGGGAGGCGAGGAAATCCGCCAATCGGCGCGCAAAGCCTCTAAAGAAACGAGTTCTATCCATTGGGAGATAGGAAACCTTTGTTGCTGAGTAATACTGGTGTCCTACGAGGGTTTGCAGCTTTAATCCAATCGATGTTCCAACGGACCATACTCCGCATTCTGATTATCTTTCGCGATTTGCTAATACCGCGAATGTTAAGCTGATAGCTCGGCTGCTCGTTACCGTATAAGATATTCTCCACTAATGTGTATTCTTTTTGGTGCAGGAGGGTTTATAACAGGACCATAGAACGAGGCCCAACCGTGACGAGTGAAATTGACGGCAATCATTCAGTGGGGCAGAGTAAAGCTGGCGTTAACGAGGTACTCAATGAGAAGGGGGAATAATGTATGGAGAGGCTCATAATCCTCTTGCGGGAAGAAGCTTCCGAATATGCATTGGAGATTCTCGAGTGTATGGAATTGCTGGAACAAGCGGTGGGGCAATGCGCCAGTCCTATCGCACAGTCGATTTACAGAGCCTTTAACCAAAGAGACTACGAAAGGGCTGAAAGCCTGAAGGATTTGCATGAGACTATAGATCGGGTTCAGCGAAAGTTGAAATACTATAGCGGGTTACTTGAATCAGGTAGTGCTCCCGAAGAGCTTGCGACCATGAGCAATGGTAACGAGTCTGCGGGAATCCTGCCTAGCTATAATGAATTACAGCTAGATCCCAATATTCCACATACACTAAATGAATCGTATACACATAGACGTCCCGCCGGGTTTGAGTTGTTCGGGACTAAGTACGATGCGACGGAATGGAAAGGTGTCCTAACCAAGACGTGCGAATTGTTAGCATCTAAAGATGCATCCCTATTTCGTAGTTTCCTCTGGGACAAATCCATGCAGGGGAGGAAGTTACGTTATTTTTCGCAGGACCCCAGAGAGATTCGAGCACCAAGGAGGGTCGAAGGGACCGACATATACGTTACGACCCATCTGAGCGCTAATGATATCGGGAAACTTATAGTGCGAATGCTGACAAAATATGATATAGACGTGACGGAGTACAAGGTGTTTTTGCGTGCTGATTATTCCCCCCGTCATGCATGAATCTTGTTCCGGGGTGGTACTCGATCGAGTGTAACGAGCCCCGATGTGATTAAGTCCCTGAAAATGGTGGTGAGCGGTGGGAGAACTGATTCGCTGGTAATAAGCATTCTGGTCTGGTTGGTGTATAGGGTAAAAACGGTTTTCCAGTGTCTGAGGAAACTGGGTCCGTGCGTTTAAGAGAAAAGGTAAATGGTGAATACGCTTAGAACCCTTCCTGTAGGATAGCTCCGATTGAGAGCTTTCAGCGAAGTACTACAGTGGTGAGTATGGATGATTATGCTGGTACCCTGGAAAAGGGGATTCACTCATTGTGCATGGGAAAGCAACGGGGAATAATGATAAATGTCGATACCGAGAGAATTCACTAGAGTAACTGGTCAAGATGCTGCAAAACGTTGGCCTGAAATGCAAAAGCATTGGCACCGATGTCTAGGATTTTAGCTAGAAGGCTTATTCCGGGTCTCCAGCTGAGCAGATGATATGTGGGGGGCAATTAGTTGCTAAAGCTGGCGTTAGTGATGTATGCAATACGAAGGGGGGTATAATGAGTGGAGGAACTCATAGTTTTCTTGCGGGAGGAATCTCCTAAAGATGCAATGGAAATCCTCGAGTGTATCGAACTGCTAGATCAGGTGGTCGAGGACTGCGCTAACACTATTGCGCACGTCGCTCTTCAAGCTCTTAACCACAGGGACTACCGGAGAGTTGAATGCCTGAAGAAGCTTCACGAGACAATCGATCAGGTTCAACGGAGATTAGACGATTATTCCGAGTTACTTCAATTAAGTGATACATTAGAAGAGATTGTAGCAGCAAGAGAAGATAATGAACTTGCAGGAATCTTACCCGGCTACGATGGATTGCAGTTAGATCCTAATACTGCTCATACATTATATGAGTCGTATACGTATACGCGCCCAGCAGGGTTCGAGTTACTCGGCGTTAGGTATGAGGCGACGGATTGGAGGGCTGTTCTGCTCCAAACGTGCGAAGTGTTAGCATCTAAGGATGCGTCACTATTTCGCAGTTTCCTCTGGGACAAATCGATGAAGGGGCGGAAGGTGCGGTATTTTGTCCAGAACCCTAAAGAGGTTCGAGAACCAAGGAAGGTTAACGGGACCGACATATACGTTACGACAAATCTAAGCGCCAACGATATCCGAAAGCTTATAGTGCGGATGCTGAAAAAATATGATTTTGATGTGATGGAGTATAAGGTGTTTTTGCGTACAGACTATGCTCGTCGCCATTCATAAATATGGGTTCTAGTTTTCTTCTGGGCGTTATGGTTGACGAACTTGAAGTAACCAGTTCCAATGGGGGTAAGTCTCTTCATGCTCAATCAAATCCCTGTATGTTAGCATAGTTGTCGTGTAGGTGTTACACTATTATGGGAGAGGTTGAGACTACATGATGACACTAAGAAAAAGCTATTCAAGAGATTTTAAGGATAGCATCTTGAGGCAATTGAAGCCACCAGTAAATAAAACAGTAAATGAAATACACGCAGAGACGGGCATCCCCGGAAGCACTATTTACACTTGGATTTCTAAGGCTCGGAAAGAAGGACAGTTGATTCCCAATAGCAGTCCTTCTAATGAAGACAAGTGGCGTAAAGAAGATAAGGCCCGT